>CAMDMO010000022.1 GCA_945902255.1 Rickettsia typhi
TAAGCCTTGATTGCAGCATCTTGCGATCACTTTCATCAAGCTTGCCAAAGCGCAGATTATTTAAAATTTTGATAAAATCTTTATCACTTTGACGGAAAATTTCTTCTAGATTAAATAGCTTTAAATCAAGATCTTGCCAAGCTTTAGAATTGAAAGAAAAGTTAAAATTATTGCTCGCTCTATTCACTGGCGGCAATTGCAAAAAATCTCCGAATAGCAGCATTTGCAAGCCTCCCATCGGCGCATCATTTTCTCTTACTTTGCGCAAAACTTGATCCAAAATATCTAAAACTTCCGCTGAAATCATTGAAATTTCATCAATTGCAAGCGCCCTTGCCTGCTTAATTTTTCGTCTAACGCGACTAAATTTTGCACTAAAAAGATTTTCAATTATTTGATCCAACGGCATATTTGCCAATCCAATTCCAGCCCAAGAATGAATTGTGGAGCCACCAATATTAACCGCAGCAATGCCGGTGCTTGCAGTAACTTCCAAGCCAAATTGACCGAAATTTCTTTTTAAAAAATTAAGCAAATAAGATTTGCCGCTACCAGCTCCTCCAGTAACAAAAATATTTCTACCTTCTTGAAATGAGGTTATGACCGATAGTTGTTGCGCAGAAAGAGAGGATAAGTCAGGAGGTGAAAATTGAAGTGGTGACATTTTTGCAAAAAAAATTCTCCTTACCAAACTCAAATAAAATTTGATAGGCAAGGAGAATATTAAAATTATTTTTTTCTAGCAGCTTTGATTTTTTCTTTCATAGCTTCAAGCTCAAGAGCTCCTGGAACTAGCTCTTCTCCAATAACAAATCCCGGAGTGCCATTAATTCCAATTGAAGCACCAAGCGCACGATTTGCTTGAATAATTTCATCAATTTTTTCTTTTTTATCTCTTAGAGTAGCTTCTAATTTATCACCGTTAATTCCGATGTCTTTAGCAACTTTAATTGCGGCATCTTTTCCTCTTGCGCTTGATTTCATCAAAGCATCGTGGAATTTTTTATAAGACGATGAATCAATCATGTTAACCGCTAGAGCCACTTGTGACATTTCTTCTGAACCTTGGCCAAGAATTGGAAATTCTTTATAAATTACACGAATTTTTTTATCTTCTTTCACAAGCTCTTCAACTGTTGCTTGGGCTTTTTTGCAATATCCGCAAGAATAATCAAAAAATTCAACAATAGTTATGTTATATCCTGATGGAGAATAGCTTGGTGAACCTTTGCCAAAAAGCTCATCTTTTTTATCGCCAATAGTTTTTTGAGCATTTTTAGATTGCTCTTCCATAACTTTTTTCTGCATATTTGCAACAGACTCTAATATTGCCTGAGGATTAGCTTCAACCCATTTTGCAATAACTTTTTCTACATCTCCAGCATTAGAAACTTTCATTGAACTGTCTAATCCGGTTGGATTAACTCTTCCAGCTTGGTTTTCTGCTTCGCCAGCTTGATTGGAAGTGTTGTTGGAAAATTTTTTACCAAAAAAAGTATATGCGCCGCCAGCAATTAATAAAATTACGACTATGATGGCAATTGGCTTAAATAGAGATGGTTGATCGCTATAATTTTTATTGAGAAATGACATATATTGAATTATGATTAATTTGAAGAAAAACTGACCTTATTTAAACAATTCTCAACTTGAAATGCAACCCGATTTTTCAATCGAAAATAGTTATTCAAATTTAATTATCGCCGGAATTGATGAGGCTGGCAGAGGCCCTCTTTGCGGACCAGTAGTTGCGGCTTGCGTAATATTAAATCAAAAAGATTTTCCTCAAGAAATAAATGACTCAAAAAAACTTTCAAAAAACAAAAGAAAAAAAATATTTTTAGAACTACAGCAAAAAGCAAAATTTGGAATTGGTATAGTTGATGCAAAAGTTATCGATGAAATAAATATCCTAGAAGCCTCTAAATTAGCGATGTTTTACGCTTTAAATGATTTAGAAAAAAAATATAAAATTTTTACACAATTAATTTTAGTTGATGGAAATTTTCTTCCTTTTAAAAAGCAGAATCAAATTCAAGAAATTATTTCCGTAGTAAAAGGAGATCAAAAAAGTCTTTCTATAGCAGCTGCATCAATTATCGCCAAAGAAACTCGTGATGAAATTATGCTAAATATTCATCAAGAATATCCGCAATATTCACTTGATAAACATGCTGGCTATCCAACGAAATTTCATATTGAAAAAATAAAAGAATTTGGAATATGCAAATTTCATCGCAAATCTTTTGAACCAATAAAATCAATGATTCATGCAAATAATTAAAGAAGAAGATCAAAACGCCATTTCTCTTGCGATTGATTCTTTACAAAAAGGAAAAATTATTGCTTTTGCTTCAGATACAATTTACGGCCTTGCTGTTGATGCCACTAATTCTAAGGCCGTGGAGGCGTTATATGAAATTAAAAAACGCGACTCCAAAAAACCAATAGCAATTTTTGTAAAAAATTTAAAAAAAGCAGAGGAAATTTTTATCTTTGATGAGCAATCTAAAAGAATTGCAAAGAAATTCTTTCCTGGAAATTTAACTTTAGTTTTAAAAACAAAAATAAATAACCCTGCAAAACTAGCGCCAAATCTGAATAAATCGCATGATGGTTTTTTAGGATTTAGAATTATTGATAGCGAATTCACTAATAATTTATTTAAAAAATTCGATGGAATTTTGGCCGTAAGTAGCGCTAATTTTTCAAATCAGGAACCTGCTTTTGATGCAAAAAAAGTAGAGGAATATTTTTTCAACTCAGATATTTTATTAATTGATGGTGGAGTTTCAAAAAATAAAATTCCCTCAACAGTTATAAAATTTATTAATAATAAAATTGAAATTATCCGCTCTGGATTAATTAGTGAAACTGAATTACGCTTTTAAATAAAAAATGAAATTTCTTGAGTTCTTAAAAATTCCACTAGTAAAAATTATTGCCACTATAGTGATTTTATATTTTGGATTATTTTATAATAAAAGCGATCCGGCAAGCCTTGGCAGCAGATTATCTTCGCAAAATATAAAGCGAAATTTAAATGAAATTCAGGAGCAAGGCAAGTTTATTGCGGTAAATATTACTGCCGCAAAAGAGCTTCATAAGAAAAAATCAGAAGAATTAAATAGTGCAAAAATAAATGATATAGCGACGCAAGAAAATGCCCCTGAAGGTGATTTAGATAATGAAGTAAGTGCCTGCAGCGATGAAGTTGAAATTGCTTATAAACTTTTTGATTCAAGCAATAAGCTAATAGAATCTTCAGAACATCAGATGGTTATTATTGGCAGAAAAAAATCTTGGCCACTTGAAAAAAATATTATTGGCATGAAGATTGGACAGTCTAAGACGATAGAAATTTCAGATGATTTAAAAAAGAGTGACAAAAAATTATCTAGTCTTGCGACCAGCAGTGGAAGCTTAAAATATCAGGTACAAATTTTAAATTTAAGAAAAGAATTTGACCCATTGGCGACTTGCGAATAAAGGCCACGAACAACGCTAATTCAAGTAAAATGGCGCTAAAAAGTAGATATTCTTTATAATGCCTTCTTTCTCAAGTTATGGTCCACCCCCTTCTCAAGTTGTCACCCCGTCGCATGACGGGGTCCATCTGATTACGAATTCTTGATTTAATTTAAAATCGAAATCTTGACGAAATGGACCCCGTCATGCGACGGGGTGACAACTTAAGAAAGATGAGATACAGCTTTAGAAAGGATGAAGTAACAACTTAAAAAAAGATGTTATAAAAAAGAAGGTATTATAAAAAATATCTGCTTTTTTGTTAACATGTAGTAAAATAAATAAAACAAAATGACTAATTCTTCTAAAAAATCTCACGACTCGCTAACAAAATTTCTTTGCGACTATCTTCCTTTAATTGTTTTTTTCGCCTGCTACAAGCTAGCCAAAACCCCAGATCCACTGATTACAGCGACCACTTACATGATAATCACAACTTTCATCGCTTTAATAATTTCTTATCTTTTAACTAAAAAAATCGCAAAAATTGCATTATTTTCAGGAATAATTCTTGGGGTTTTTGGCGGATTAACAATTCTCTTAAAAGACGATCTTTTTATCAAAATAAAACCAACAATTATTAACTTGATTTTTGCTGCAATTTTATTCTACGGCTATTTTAGCAAAAAACCTCTTTTATCTTATTTAATTGGCGATCAAATAAAAATGAGCGATCGCGCTTGGCTTACTCTTTCAGCAAGATGGGCGATATTTTTTATATTTTTGTCAATATTAAATGAAATAATTTGGCGAAATTTTTCAACTGATTTTTGGGTGCAATTTAAAGTGTTTGGCATGATGCCTCTTTCGATAATCTTTACCCTGTCGCAATTGCCTTTTATGATTAAGGAGATAAAAAAGCTTCATTGAATTTTTAATAAGCACCGCTCTATTTTTATTTTACAAAAACAGATTATACCAAACTAAATATTTATGCCAAGAACAAAGGTTGATGTTACAAATTTACCAAAACGCTTTAAAGATTTAGGATTTACACCAGCATTTGTAATCAAAACTACTAGCCATAGCACCCAAGCACAATTTGGTGTAGCTGTCGAGAGATTGCTTGAGAAAGATAGGCTTCAAAGGCTACATAATATATTTTTTAAAGAACTAAAAGGTTATGGTTTTAGAATAGAGATAATATCTAGCATATTTTATGAACGTTATAATAATTTTGAATCACCCATTAAAAGCTTTGAAGATAATATAGAAAATATAAAATTATTGTTGAAGTTGCGTGAAGAAGGTGGATTGGGTTTTGAATCAAAAAATCTTTCTTCCATTCTTCATGGTGCAGGAGCTAATCTAGATAAAGCGATAGATGCCTTATGCAATGAAGATAATATAGAAAAGCTAAAATCTTTATTAAAATCCGTTGAAGAAGGTGGATTGGGTTTTGAATCAAAAAATCTTTCTTCCATTCTTAATGGTGCAGGAGCTAATCTAGATAAAGTGATAGATGACTTATGCAATAAAGATAATATAGAAAAGCTAAAATCTTTATTACGATCCGTTGATGAGGGTGGATTGGGTTTTGAATCAAAAAATCTTTCTTCCATTCTTCATGGTGCAGGAGTTAATCTAGATAAAGTGATAGATGCCTTATGCAATAAAGATAATATAGAAAAGCTAAAATCTTTATTAAAATCCGTTGAAGAAGGTGGATTGGGTTTTGAATCAAAAAATCTTTCTTCCATTCTTAATGGTGCAGGAGCTAATCTAGATAAAGCGATAAATATTTTATCTCGCGAAGATATTAGAGAAAAGCTTCAATCTTTATTAGCATCTGTAAATAAAGGTAAGTGGGGTTTTGAAGCGCAAAATTTATCTTCTATATTTCATAAATTGGGGGCTAATCTAGGTAAGGCAGTATTCGACTTATCTGAGAAAGATATCGCTAAATTTAAATTTTTAACATCTACTCGTGATTCAGGTGAAGTATCTGGCGCCATGAGCTACATAAGAGGCGTTTCAAGGGCCGCAATTAGGACGAGAGTCAAAAAAAGCTTCGGCTCACTCCCTCAGGCCTTAAAACCACCCTCTAAAAAAAGACCAAGACAACCTACTCAAAAGATCAGTAAAAAAGGTTCTGGAGCCGCGGAAGGATCATCTGATTTTTCTGGCAATATAGAAGAAACATATGAATTTGTTGGAGAAAGAACAAATCTCACTCATCGAAATATTCTAACTTTGTCTCGTCATGCTTTCACTTCTCCAGAAATGAATGGTTTTCTTGCGGGAGATGATTATGACGCTTTAGATCCAGTAAAATTTGCAGCCTACGCAGATAATAATAGTCTAGATCATTCTCTTGAAGATATTTTGAAACAAGCTATCGAAGATCCCGAAGTAAATATTGTTCCAGTTCTTTTATGTAGAGGAAAGTTACAAGTTGTAAATGGACGCGAGCAGATAGTTGGAGACACTCATTGGACCAGCTTAATTATTACAAAACACTTTGACGAGCGTGGCTCCCTAACCATTAGAGCAAAACATATGAACTCTATGGGAGATGAAATTCCCAGTGTCGCAAATAGAGTAATTAGCAAAATACGGAGAGATCTTGGAGTAAATTTTCAAGATTGCACCGCGCAAGAAGACTGCGCCAAGCAAGTGGGTTTCCATGATTGTGGAGATACTTCTGTTTATAACTTGATTAAGTATTATCGATTAGAATCAGGAATGCCTTTGATAGGAATAGATAAAGGCACTTTCATTGCCAATGGAAGAGCTCATTTGCAAGCCATATTTAATGCCCCCGCAGCTCATGCGGAAGAAGCCGCTTCACTTTCTGCAACTGCAATAGATCTGATTAGGCAAGTAAATAGCTTTTTAGATTCTTCTTCTGCAGATATACTTTCCAAACTCACAAGCCTTCTTGCAATAAAAGATCTATTAAAAAAGGAATTACCCACTCAAAAGGTTGAGTCATTTTTCTTAAGAGCACTCGGAGGATGTTTAACGGAAATTTTTGCAAAAGAAAAATCTGGTGAAGATATTTCGCTAGTAAAGGAAAGTTTACAAGCCTTACTAATAGCTGAACCTTATTTGCAAAAATGTCATGAATTATTTGTTTTACCCACTTTACCCGCTGAAGATCGCATATCTGACAGAGATTATTTTCCTAGAGCAGAAAAGGGTGATAAAGAGATTGTAAGAAAAGGTGATCGTAAGCTTATTACAAAAGATACTAAACTGTTTGATGACATTACCGGATATCGTTCAGATGATGAAGGTTCTGAGCTTGATCCAGATTTTACTGACGAAGGAGAAGAGGTAGATGGTGAAGATGATGATAAGCTGTTTGGCGCAGCTCTTGAATATCCATCAGATGATGAAGAAGAAGAGCTGGATGGCAAAAAAGATAAACCTCGAAAAGCTCAAAGAACTGAATCTTATTTGCAAAATGAAGATCGCATATCTGACAGAGATTATTTTCCTAGAGCGGGAGATGAGAGTAAGCTGCCTTATAAAATTACTGGAATTCTAAAAGATGATAAAATGTTTGATGACATTACTGGATATCGGTCAGATGACGAAGGTTCTGAGCTTGATCCAGATTTTCATTCAGATGCTGAGTCAGATTTTACTGATGAAGAAGAGGAAGCGGGTAGAGGCCCTAAAAATAAGGTTCAAAGAACTGAAGAAACTACTACTCCTAAAACAAAAACAATAACTGCTCCGCAAGTTGCACGTAAATTATCTTCCTCACATGGGAATGCTAAATAATCAAAGAAGAAGTTTTTCAATCTTGCGATCGATTCTTGATCTAGGGTTCATGGAATCTATCAATATGTGGACAATTTCTTATTCATATCTATCTTTAATTTTAAAAAACCATATAACAACCCTTAACTTAATTAACATTTTTTATGAAAAAAACACTAATAATCATCTCGCTTCTCACTCTAATTTCTTGCACTCATCAAGATCAAAAAACTAGATTAGATTTCTCTTTTGATGGTAAAAAATCAAATATCGGAAGTGACACAAAGATAGATTTAACAGTGTTTGACGAAAGACTAGAAAATGGATTTATTGGAACTAAAGAATTTTGCGATGGCAAAAAAATTACCATTGGCAGTGAGCAAAATTTAGCTGAGTTATTGAAGAAAAAAATTAATGCAGAATTTTATAAAAAAGGCTTTAAACAGGGAAGTGATAAGTTGGTTGAAATTCATATTCAGAACCTAAAATATAAAGCTGAATGTGGCTTTTTATTAGGAAAATCATCAGCTAATTTTCAAATTAAAGTTTTAGTAACAAATAATAAAACTGGCAGCAAAGCCACTAAAAATTTCGAGCTGTCTTTAAATAATAAACACTTCATTTTACCGCTAGAATCAACAGATGATGATACAATCAATGATTTGATAGAAGAAGTAATTGGAGATTTTTTAGAAGATGATATTTTGTTAAGAAATTAAACAATTCTTATAATATAATAAAAAAGGTCGGTCACCAAAAAGTGACCGACCTTTTTACTCGATTTAGCTAATTATTTTTTCCACCAATTTCCAATCTCTTCAGGAAATTTTTCCCACTTAGATAAATAACTATCATCCGCAACTCTAGAAACATTCTTCAACTCTTTGCGAAGTTCTTCAATTTTTTCTTTCTCAGCCAAAGAATTGGAATTCAATTCTGCCAATTTTAAGACAAATGAATCAACCGCGCTAACCGTATTTTGGGCCGCTTTAGGCTGATTGTTTCCTACCAAATACTTTGCAACCGCTAAATTATCGCGTATTTTTGAAACCAGTGAAATTTTATTATAATGATCAATAAAAATATCGGCATAAATATCCTTAGTATTTTCTCTGATTCTAACTACATCACCTTTTTTTACGCTAGATAAAAGTCGCTTAAGATCGACACCGGTTTTTTTATTTCCAATATCATAACTTACGTATTTAACTCTGGCGCCATTGATTTCATTATCACGGAAAGAAGATAAAATTTCTTTATTTTTTGAAATATCTATAGCAAGCGGACTGCTGACTATGGCCAAAGGCAATACTAGCAATGCTTCTTGCGATTTATTCGCATCTTGATATTCCAACTCTAAAACTTTATTGCCTCCATAAGCGCTATTTGATGCAGAATATTTCTTTCTATGTTTTGCAACTTTCGCCTCCCGAAACTTTATATAACCCTTAACTTCACTCGATCTTTTTTTAACCGCTTCAATGTCATTATTTTTAATATCATTTTCGATATTCGCTAAAATATTTACCAAATCTTCTTCATTATATTCTTTAGCAAAAACCTCTCTGACCTCTTCTTTTATCTCGCTTATGGCCGATGCATTTGAGAGCTTGGAAAATAATCCAAAACTCAAAATAGCAATTATGCCAATTAATATGTTTTTTTTTATAAGTTTAATTTTTTTTAGTTTTTTTAAGATATAATTTTAGCAATTCATATGCTATGAAACTTAACACCATTTTACTGGTGATTCCAGTTTGGGCGGCAGCGGATTGCGCATTGCGTGTTTTTTTATCAGCAATTCGATGCAGCCCTCCCCTAATTAAATCGAACGCAATGAGAGAAAAAATTGCAACTCCAGCAATAACCCCGAAAAAGGCTATGAGCGCACTGCCATTATCATTAATCTCGTGAAAGGCTTGAATAGCCAAAAATGTAAAAGTTTCAGCGAGAAAAATTGCCAAGGCTCCAAGCAGGGCTAAAGCAAGTAAAAATGGTAGAGTTGCAATAAATAGTCTCATATAAGTCCGTAAATTAATTATCTTCTGTAAATCAATCCGATTATCGCCCCAAGTGCTAGAGTTCCAGCAATTACTTTAAGCGGATGCTCTTTAACGCAGCCAAGAATTTTATTCTTAGCCTCAATTGCATTTTCTTTTTTATTTCCCAAAAAATCACTTAGCTCATTAATTAGGTGAGAAGTAATTTGTTTGATATTTTCGCTAGAAAGCTCACTAAGCTCTTTGGTTGCACTTTCAGTTTTTTCACAATTTGACATATAGTATCCTTTAAATTTAGTTAATTAAAATTTTAGCATTTGCAATTTTTTACGATCTCTTCAAGTCGCTCTGTAACTTTCTTTTTTTCAAGACCATATTTTTCCTGAATTGCACCTTCTAACTTAAGTCTGTCACCATTAATTTTATCCAGATCATCATTGGTAAGCTTTCCCCATTGTTTTTGAACTTCACCTTTAATCTGTTTCCACTGTCCTTTAAAAACATCATTTGTCATATGTTCTCCATTTGTTGTTAATGTGAAATGGTTTGCCTTTGGTATGTTTTCGATTAGTTAAGCTAGAAAGAGGTAAATAAAGTCTCTATACCTAGTAAGGCTTGGAATATAAGTTTGACATAATGGCAATGTCACAATGACTGCTTGCATAAAAAGTGGCTGTAGGTATCATGAGGTTTACTTATGAATAAATATCCACACAAAGACAGTAAAACAAAAAATTCCGAAAGCCTTCTATTAGAGAGAATTTTTAGGTTTCTGCGCAGATCCTTTGTAATTCAATCCATCTTTGTTCAGAGACTAATAAAGAGTCTAGCAATCCGCAATTTTCACGCCGTAGAAAACCTTACCAGAGAGCGTGCTTTAAAAATTATTAATAAAATTAGTCAGGCTAAATTTTCGGCTTCCAGCGTTGAAGAATTGGCACTATTAACTTGTCAAAAATTACAAGAAGATTTTGGCGGTAAATTTTGGATAGTTTTTAAAAATGGCGAAAGTGGCATGAAGCCTTATCCATCTTATAATCAAAAGATGGAGGAAGTTTTAAATAAAATGCTGCCCGATGTAATTTATAAAAAGAAATTCACTGTATATTTTAAACCGATGACGGTTATTGATATAGAAATTGGAGTCTTGATAGCGGAGCTAAAATCTAGCGATAAAAATACTGCGAGTTTAGGGAAAATTTTGCCAATTTTATCAAATCAAATTTCAATGATTATTGATAATTTTGAAACTCATACCAAACTGCACGAAGCCATAGTTAACGAGGAGCGCGAAAAATTACGCGCCTTAATTCTTTCTTCAATTTCGCATGATTTAAAAACGCCGCTTTTTTCTATAATTGGCAGCTTAAATATTTTAAAATTATCTTTAGATAAAAATAGACTAACCAAAGAAAATAAAAAAAT
The DNA here is from genome assembly GCA_945902255.1 of Rickettsia typhi. GTDB lineage: Bacteria > Pseudomonadota > Alphaproteobacteria > Rickettsiales > UBA1997 > UBA2645. The sequence goes on from CAMDMO010000022.1 coordinate 10,665, forward strand.
TCTGATTAATACCGCGTTGGAAGAAGCGGAAAGATTAAATGGTTTTATTTCAGATGTATTGGAAATGACTCGAATCGAAAGCGGCGCAATTATGCTGCATAAAAAGCTGCTAAACCCAGCGATGATAATACTTCAGACCCTAGAAAGATTTGATGAAAAATTAAAAGAATATCAATTAGAAATTGCTCTAAGCAAAAAAATCAAAATAAATTTTGATAAAGTTTCTCTAGAGCAAATCATTCAAAATCTGATTGATAACACTATAAAATATTCACCAGAAAATTCTAAAATCACAATTTGCGATGAATTATCCCAAGATCAAAAGAGTTATAATATTTTTATCAAAGATGAAGGTGGTGGAATTGAGCCAGAAAAATTAGGGTTAATTTTTAATAAATTTGAACGCTTTAATTTGGAAGACAAAGTATTGGGAAGTGGCTTGGGGCTTAGTATTGTAAAGGCTTTAATGGATATTAATAACGCAAAAATTATAGTAAAAAATTCCGACGATAAAAAAGGTGCAATTTTTGTTTTAGAATTTAGAGATTTCGTAAAAAAGGTAAATTTATAAACCATAATTAGACTAAGGAAATCTTATGACAAATAAATCAATTAAGACAAAATTATTATTAATTGAAGATGAGGAAAAAATTAGAAAAATATTAAAAATTTATCTAAAAGATGAAAATTTTGATATCATTGAAGCGCCCAATGGTCAAAGCGGTTTACGCATGTTTCTTTCACTAAAACCAGAAATTATAGTAACTGATTTAGGGCTTCCCGATATTGATGAAAAAGAAGTGGTAAAAAGTATTCGCGAAATAAGCGATGCGCCAATTATTGTTTGTTCAGTGCGCGATGATGATAGTGAAATCATAGAAGCTCTTAAATATGGCGCTGACGATTATGTAATAAAACCTTTTAATCCAGAAATTCTATTAGCTCGCATCAACCGCAACTTACATAGAGTGGTATTAAATGTTCAAAATACTACCAAAGAGTTCTTAATTAATGGGCCGCTTAAAATAGATTTGTTAAAGCATGAGGTAAGTATTGATGATAAAGTGGTCTTCTTTTCTCCAAAACAATATAATTTATTAAAACATCTGATTATCAATAAAGGTAAGGTATTAACTCATCGCGAAATTTTAGGAGAAATTTGGGGCAAAGCTTACCTAAGTGAAAACCAATATTTACGCGTACAGATTGGAAATATTCGAGAAAAAATTAGAAGCTGCTTAGGCAAACAAGAACTAATTCGCACTGAGCCTGGAATTGGCTATAGAATGGAAATTTTGTGATAATAATTTAATCCACCAAACTTATAAATCTCTGCGCTAATGCCGCCTTTATATTTATCCAGCCACTCCATATAGCAACTTTATCCAAGCATTAATAGCCCTCTTCTCACTTATTAACAATTATAGGAGAACTTTATGAGCATATTAAAAAAACCCACAATAGAAAGAAGTGACTTACTCAAAGAAAGTGATAAGAAAAATAAAGTCTCTACCAAAAAATATCGCAAAATACGCGATACTTTAAGTGAAAAGCAAATTGATAAAATGATTAATGATAGCTTCCCAGCCAGCGATCCGCCCAGCACTTATTAATGATTTGAAAAAAGGGTTTATTTGCAATTGCAAATAAACCCTTTTGATTTTTATCCCTTATTTGAATTTTAGCTTTATTAAAACAGCATCTAGTAATCCATTATTGTAACTGCGCCAGAATTATTAACATCTTCAACCATATTCACCGCAACACCTTCTTCATCAATTTTTTTAACCACTCCAACTAATAATCCGGGTGGCAAAGTGTCACCATCACCTGAGGTAAATATCCATTCCCCTTCTTCAATTCCATGTTTTTTTGGCAAATATAGAATATCCATCACGCCACTATTATTACCCGCCAAAATTCCTCTGGAGCGCGATTTAGAAGAGATAACTGGAATGTGAGAATTTGCATCGGTTAATAAAATTACGCGAGATTTATCTTCGCCAACTTCAGAAACTCTTCCAATTACACCGCGACTTCCAACCAAGATATTACCTTCTTTAACATCGCGATTTTTACCAGCGTCAATATAAAGTTTTTGATTAAAAATTTGATGAGATTTTCCAATGATTCTTGCAGCTTTAAATTTGGCAGTTTTTAAACTAATAAAATTTAAAACATTGCGCAATTCTTTATTTTCTTCGTTGATATTGATTGAAGTAACATAAAGAGATCTTAGCTTTTCTATTTCTATTTTTAGAGCTTTATTTTCTTCCCTTGCTGAAGCTAACTCATGAAAGTTAGTTAGAAGATCAATTGCGCCATTAAAAGGAAAGGCCGCAACTTTAACTATCGGCATTGAAACCTTAACAATGCTAAATGAAATTGTTTTTGAAAAATTACTATTTAACTTGGAGGCAACAAGAAATATGATGCATAAAAAACTAAAAAGCACAGTTTCAATTCGGCTAAAAACCAAACCAAAACTATGCTTAAAGCTGTAATTCGCCTTGTTATATGTGAAGTCTAAATATTGTTTCATTTATTCGAGCAACTAATCTTGTCTAAATAATGTAGCTCTGAACATTTTCATATTTTCAAGCACTTTACCACAACCATTTACAACACAAAGTAATGGATCTTCAGCAACAAAAACTGGTAAGCCAGTTGCTTGTCTAACCACATAATCAAGATTTTTTAATAAAGCTCCGCCACCACTTAACACGATTCCTCTTTCAACAATATCAGAAGAAAGTTCTGGAGGAGTGCATTCAAGAGCAACTTTAATTGCATCAATAATTTGCTCAACCGGTTCCATTAAACTTTCAGCAATTTGTCTTTCGGTTAAAATCATTTCTTTTGGAATTCCATTAGAAAGATCACGACCTTTCACTTCAATAGTTGCGCCATCTCCTTCAATTGGAGGACAAGCCGCACCAATATTTTTCTTGATTCTTTCTGCAGTTGATTCGCCAATTAATAAATTGTGATAGCGTCTGATGTAAGAAATAATTGCTTCATCCATTTTATCACCACCAACTCTTACAGATCTTGAATAAACAATGCCGCCAAGAGAAAGAATTCCAACTTCCGTAGTTCCGCCGCCAATATCAACAATCATTGATCCCGTAGGTTCAGTTACCGGTAAATTTGCACCAATTGCAGCCGCCATCGGCTCTTCAATTAGATAAACTTCGTTAGCGCCAGCGCCTTCTGCAGCATCTTGAATTGCTCTTCTTTCAACTGGAGTTGATCCTGAAGGAACGCAAATAATGATAAGTGGTCCTAACCAACTTCTAGTTTGATTTACTTCACGAATGAAGTGCTTAATCATTTCTGCAGCAACTTTAAAATCAGCGATCACGCCATCTTTAAGTGGACGAATTGCATCAATTTTTGCCGGAGTTCTTCCCAACATCATTTTTGCAGTATTTCCAAAGGCGCATGGAATCATTTTGCCATTTTCATTGATAACCGCAACCACCGAAGGTTCGTTTAATACAACACCTTGACTGCGAACATAAACTAGCGTATTTGCCGTACCTAAATCAATCGCGATGTCTTTAGATGAAAATGAAAAAAACTTTGAAAACATTACTTCCTCCAATTATTATTTGATGCGCCTGAATTAAGTTCTAGGCACTTTGTTTTAATTTATCCAAACAGTTAATGTAAGCTATCGCTGACGCAACTAACACATCAGTATCAGAACCATTTGCACTAAAAATTCTATTATTTTGTTTTAATCTAACAGCAACAGTAGCTTGAGCGTCAGCGCCCTCGGTCACAGCCTGCACTTGATATAATTCAAGAGTTGCGTTATGAGGAATTAGCTGAGTTATAGCGCCAAAAATTGCATGCACTGGACCATCTTTCGAACGAAAATTAGTTTCGACCTCTTGATTGTCAATTTTTATTTTAATTGTAGCAAGAGCTTCTTCTTCTGTGCCACATTTTATATCTAACTTTACGAGCTGGCAATAAGATTTTTTATTAGTGATTGAATCATCAACCAAAGCAATAATATCTTCATCTAAAATTTCTTTTTTCTTATCAGCCAGCTCTTTAAATTTTTTAAAAGCTTGCTCAAGAAGATCTTCACCAACATCATAACCAATTTCTTTCAAGCGATCCCTAAAAGCTGCGCGACCAGAAAGTTTTCCCAAAACCAAAGAAGATTTTTCTAAACCAACTGATTCTGGAGACATAATTTCATAAGTCTGGCGATTTTTTAAAATACCATCTTGATGAATTCCACTTTCATGAGCAAATGCATTAGCGCCAACAATCGCTTTGTTATATTGCACAGCAAAACCCGTAATGCTTGAAACTAATTTTGAAACTCTTGAAATCATCGTGCTATCAATTCCAGTTTCAACACCATAAAAATCACCGCGAGTTTTAATTGCCATAACAATTTCTTCTAAAGCCGCGTTACCTGCGCGCTCACCAATTCCATTAATTGTGCATTCAATTTGTCTTGCCCCAGCTCGCATTGCTGCCAAAGAATTTGCAACCGCCATTCCCAAATCATCATGGCAATGCGCTGAAATTATTGCTTTATCAATGTTTGAAACATTGTTTTTTATCGCAGAAATTAAATCAAAATATTCTTCAGGGGTTGTATATCCAACAGTATCTGGAATGTTGACTGTGTTAGCTCCAGCACTAATTGCAACTTCAATTGCTTTAAATAAAAAATCACGCTTTGAGCGGGTAGCATCTTCGGGAGACCAATCAACTTCAGCACATAAATTTCGCGCCAAAGAAACACTTTCTTGAATTGCATTTAACACCTGTTTTTCATCCATTTTCAATTTAAATTCCATATGAATTGGACTGGTGGCAAGAAAAGTGTGTATGCGTGGTTTAGCCGCTGGTTTAACAGCTTCGGCAGTTCTTTCAATATCTGATTTTTTAGCGCGCGCTAATCCGCAAATAACTGAATTTTTAACTGTTTTTGCAATTCTGTTAACCGCTTCAAAATCGCCATTTGAAGCAGCTGGAAAACCAGCTTCAATTACATCAACTCCCATTTTTTCAAGAGTTTTTGCAATCAATAACTTTTCTTCCAAATTCATGGTTGCTCCGGGAGCCTGCTCACCATCTCGCAAGGTTGTGTCAAAAATTATGATTTTTTCTTTTTTCATTTAAATTGTTGGTAATTTTTTTATAAAGAATAAATTACCATCTAACTAATACCAATTCAACTTAATAATTGACCATTTAAACGAAATATTTTTGAGGAAAAATTGCGACAGTAAATATAAACTGTATCAGGCGATACAGCGTTATTTACCGAACAAATTTTTACCAAAAAGATGAAGTTTAAATGGTCAATTATTAAGTTGAATTGGTATAATAATTGTAAATTAAAAAACTCTAATAAATTCATGAATTTTAAATCTGTAAAAAAAGGTGACACAGTTGATATAATTTCACCAGGAACTGCATGCACCAATGCAGAAGTAACAAAGATAAAAAATATTGTTAATAAATTAGGACTTATTCCAATAATTTTTAGAGAAAAAGATTTAACTTTAAAAAAACCTACATCTCACGGACTTCCGTCTTTTGGGGCTTGGGAGCGATTTTGTCAATTAGAAAATGCAATTACAAATCCAGATTCTAATATAATTTGGTGTTCTCGCGGAGGTTATGGAAGTGCAGATTTATTGCCTTATTTAAGATCTTTAAAAAAAC
>CAMDMO010000023.1 GCA_945902255.1 Rickettsia typhi
CCCCAGATAAGTCAAATTGCTTCTCAAACCTCTAAACTAAACTATCAAAGGCAAGAAGAACTTTTTAATAAAGGCTTAAGTTCGCGCCGAGATTTTGAGGAAGCTAAAATTGAATATAAGAAACTGTTAGCCGCAGAAGAATCTTCTGCATCAGAATTGGCAGAATCTGAAACCAAACTTTCACGCCAAGAAAATCAAATAATTTATGCTCCCAAAGATGGCGTAATTTTAAAAGTTTTAGCAGGCGATTCTGCTACAGTTGTTCATTTAGGCGATAAACTTGCAACATTTGCGCCAAATTTAAGCGATCCTGCGGTCGAAATTTATGTCAGTGGTAATGATATTCCATTGGTAGTAGAAGGCAGAAAAGTGCGTTTGCAATTTGAAGGTTGGCCAATTATTCAATTTAGCGGCTGGCCCTCAATCGCGGTTGGAACCTTTGGTGGCGTTATTTCTTCAGTTGATTCATCAATTTCTGAAAATGGCAAATTTCGCGTAATCGTAAAAAAAGATAAAGACGAGAAATGGCCAGATGAAAGATTTTTAAGACATGGCGCAAAGGCGCAGGCTTGGATATTGCTAAATAATGTCAGCTTGGGTTATGAGTTTTGGCGTCAATTAAACAGCTTTCCACCAAGTTTTGATAGTGAATTAAAAGCCGTACAAACAAAAGACTAATCAAATAAAGGTCATTAGATGAAACGCAAAATTGGATCAGTTTTTATAATATTATTTTTAAATCTTGGCGGCGTTGAACTTGCCGAAGCTTCGACTGAGAAAAAGCTATCACATCATGAAGTAGTAACCTCTGTTAACAAAAATTATCCACAGATTTTGTCTTATTATGAAAAAGTAAATGCTGCAGAAGGAACGGCACTAGGATCTCTTGGATTTTTTGACATCAAGTTAAAGCAAAACTATAACGACAAAAGTCGAGGTTTTTATGATGGAAAAACTACTGACACTTTACTCGAAAAAGAGTTAGGCTTTATGAGTAGCAAAATTTATGGTGGTTATCGCAAATCTTTTGGCAGCTTCCCTGATTATGAAGGAGCCTCACGCACCAATGATGGCGGCGAATATCGTGCGGGAGCTAGATTTTCTTTACTAAAAGATAGCTCAATTGATAAAAACCGACTTGGTATAATTTTATCAAATCTTGGAGTTAATGAAAGTAAAATTCAGCTCGAAAGAATTAAAAAAGAAATTGAGCGCGACGCAACAAAAGCTTATTGGAAGTGGATTGCCTCATCAAAAGTTTTTCACATTTACGAAGATCTTTATCACCTTTCAGTTAAACGCCAGATGCAACTTGAAGAAAAATTAAAAAAAGGAGATGTTGCCGAAATTATAGTTACAGAAAATAGAAAAAATATTTTACGGCGCAAAAGCGCTCTAGTAAAGGCTCGTCAAGACTTTGAAAATTCAGCAATTTATCTTTCGCTTTTTTGGCGCGGCGAAAATGGCGCTCCAATTGTTCCAAAACAAAATCAGGTTCCAGAAATCCATTTTTCACTTCATGAAATTGAAAATTCTCAGAGCATTAAAGATCTAGAAATAGCACTTTCAAAACGACCAGAATTAAGAATTTTAAAAATTCAAAAAGAGCAAAATTCTAGCCAGTTAAAATATGCGGAGAATCTTTTTAAACCTCAGCTAGATGTTGATGTTGGTGCTTCAAAAGATTTAGGAAATGGTTCAGCGTCAAGGGCTCAGGCCAATAATTATGTTGGATTAGATTTTTCAATCCCACTTCAACAGCGCGAAGCACGCGGAAAAACTGCCGAATATGAATCAAAATTAAAATCTCTAAAATATGAGCAGCAACTTTTAGAAGAAAAGATTAAGGCAGAACTTGAGCAAATTAAAATTCAAATCAGCAGTATTATCGAAATGCATCACAATCTTTTGGAAGAAGCCAAGTTAGCTGATTTGCTAGAAAATTCAGAACGCGAAAAATTCAAACACGGCGCCAGCAATTTCTTTTTAGTAAATTTGCGCGAACAAGACACCGCAGCTTCAAAAGCGGCAGTGATTGAAATGTATGAAAAATATCAAAGCGCTTTAGCTGATTACAAAATGGCAGTATTTTTGGAATGAAAAACCAATTAAGGAAAGAAAAAAAGGAAAAGGGGTCTGACCCCTTTGAAAAATATTTTAACCTAGTCTCAAGATTTTGGGGTCAAGGGGTTTGGAAGATTTGCCCGTTGGGGGCGATGAGAAAGTCACGCCCAGCTGAGAATAAACAAGTCCTATGGGTAAATTACTTAAGCGTCACCGTGGTTATTCTAGCTCTTTATCTTTGACTTCAAAAATTTAATTAAATCAATCTTACTAGGCTTAAAGTTATTTTTTATCCAAAATATTTTTGCCTTCATCAAAAACTCTCCAACCATTTCCCTTTCAAGACCACAAGCCTTAACATCATCGCCATTTATAGGAAAAATTGGTAAAATAAAGTCATCGATTAACTTGAAGGTGTTTTTTATTTTCAAAGCATCATTTTCTGTAAAATCCCTCACCAACTTTACTAAAAAAATATCTCTAACTAAATTTTTTTCAAAAAAAGCTAGAGACTCAATAATATCGCGATCTTCAAAATTATTTTTTGATAAAAATTCAAAATATTTTTTATTTTTGCTTGAAAAATTTAAGCGTGAAAATATTTCTTTAAAAGAGGTTTTTGAGCTAGCAATTAAAAGAAAAAACTTCAAATAATCTTCGAATTTTATCTGCAATTTTTCTTCCAGATCAGATATTTTTTTCAGATTATCAATATTAAATTTATCCAAAAAAAGCTCTTCTCTAATTTTAAAATCTTCCAAAGACTTAAAAAACTTTATTGCATCTGAGTTTTTAGCATTTGAAAAAACTTTAAAAATTTCACCCCTAATGCGATCACTCGATAAAAACTTTATATTTTCTTTTTGCAAAATACAGGCTTTTAACCCTTTATCATCAAGCTCTGCGGCATAATTACAGCTAAAACGAAAAAAGCGTAAAATTCTCAAAAAATCTTCTTCTATTCTTTGCGAAGCATCGCCAATAAATTTTACTTTTCGATTTTCTAGATCAGAAATTCCATCAAAATAGTCATAAAGCAAACCTTTAGAGTCTAAATATAAGGCATTAATTGTAAAATCTCTGCGCGCTGCATCAAAAAAATAATCATCAACAAATTCAACAACTGCGTGGCGCCCATCCGTCTTTAAATCTTTTCGTAAAGTTGTAATTTCGAAGTTTTTATTATTTACTATCGCAGTAACCGTACCATGTTTTAAGCCAGTTGGTATCGCTTTTAAATTATTATTTTTTAAGATTTTTATTATTTCTTCCGGCAAAACTTTGGTAGCAAAATCAAAATCATTAATTTTTTTATTAAGCAATAAATCTCTAACGCAGCCACCAACCAAGCGGATTTGTCCATCAAATATTTTAAAAATTAATTTTATTTCTTCTGGAAATTCTGTAATTAATTCTGGATGTGAAAAAATTTTTGCCTTCATAAACTTAAACCACGGTAAGAAACAAGCCCAACTCATCAGCAACTTTTATCACTTCTTCTTTTTCCAAAACCAAAGTAGAATTAGCTTGAATTGCAATTCCCTTTATTCCCGCTTCAAAAGAATTTTTAATTGTTGCAACGCCAATTGTTGGCAAATCAGCCTTACCACTTTGATTACGCTTTTTTAATTTTACCAAAACAGCATTTTCTTTGTAATTTACTGGTAAATTTTTACATCTTTTAATCATCTCATCGGTGCCTTCTAATGCCTCAATTGCAATAATCTGTTTTTGCGCTATAACCATCGATTGACCAACATCAAAACGAGAAAAATGTTTGATTGCCTCTATGCCAATTTTAATATTTTGTAAATTTTCTTCACTTGGAGAAAGCTTTGTAAGCGTTGATTTTGTTGATATAACGCAATCTAATAAATCTTCAATTTTTAAAATTTTTAAACCCTCTTTTTCAAAGAATTTAATAACCGCTCTAATAACCGCATCATCTCCTAAAATTTTATTCGCCAAAATTTTTGCAAGTAAGATTGCACCTTTTTTATCAACTTTAAGCGATGAAAAATTTGGCTTAGTTACTCCGCCAATAAAAACTAATTGCTTGATTTCGTTTTTTCTAAGAATTTCAAAAAATCTCTCAATTGCACCATAAGGCAGCATTACAGGATTAAATTCAGAGTAATTAATATCATATTTTTCACCTTCCAATAAAAATAATAAAAATTTTCTATTATTTTTTTGAAAACTCTCAATCAACATTTTTGGCAAAACCCCTCTTCCGGCAAAAATTGCAATTGGCTCAAGATTTATTTTTTTATTATCCAGCATGGTTTAAACTAGCGCCTCCATCAACAAAAATTATTTGCCCAGTTACAAATTTATTATTCAGTAAAAATTCTACCGTTTGCCAAATATTATTTATTTCGCCTTGTTTTTTTAAGGGAATTTTTTGATCTAAGTTTTTTATTCTAATTTCTGCATTTTCTTCGCTTAAAATAAAACCAGGAGCAATCGCGTTAACTCTGGTTTGCGGAGCAATCTCTAATGATAGCATTTTAGTAAATTCGGCTAAAAACTTTTTACTCAAAAGATAATAAAAATAATTGGTATCAAAACGCGCAATATTTTTATCAACAATATTAATTATTTGAGAATTACTGATATTTTTTTTAATAACATTTTTAGCAAATTCTTGTGATAAAATAAGTGGAGAAATAAGGTGTAAATTTAGGTTAATCATCAGCTCAGAATCAATGGAATCAAGAAATTTAGACCTATTAAAAATTGATGCGTTATTAATTAATAAATTCCAATTTGAAAAATTCTTTTTTGTAAAATCTGCTAATTTTTTTGCTTGTTTTACATCTTGTAAATCGCATTGAAAAATCTCGCAACGAACCGAAAATTCTTTGGTAATTTTTTTAGCTAAATTTTTTGCGGCAAGCTCTGATTTATTGTAGCTAATAATAACATCATATCCCATTTTCGCTAGATTTAGCGCAACTTCTCGGCCAATTCTTTTTGCTGCTCCAGTTATTAAAACAGCGCCAATTTCACTAGTTTTTTTCTTCATTTCTATGTTCTTCAATTTTTTTATAAAGCTCACGCAAGACATCTTTAACGCCCTTGCTGGTAGCTCCTGAAATTGTAAAAATTTTTGCTTTTTTATTTCCCTCTTTTTTAAAGAAATCTTTTAATTTTTTAGTTTTTTCTTTGATTTCTTCATCACTTAAAAGATCAATTTTATTAATCGCGACAACTTCTGGCTTGTCTAAAAGCTCTGGGCTGTAGTTTTCAAGCTCTTCATGAATAATGCGATAATTTTCAACAATATCTTCCGACGATCCATCAATTAAATGCAAAAGCACACCACATCTTTCAACATGCTTTAAAAAACGATCTCCCAAACCCTTGCCTTCGCTAGCTCCTCTAATTAATCCAGGAATATCTGCCAAGACAAATTCATGATTATCAATATAAACCACTCCTAATTGTGGTTTAATTGTGGTAAAAGGATAATCAGCAATTTTTGGTTTAGCGCGAGTTGTAGCGGCGAGAAATGTTGATTTTCCTGCGTTAGGCAAACCAAGCAATCCGGCATCTGATAATAGTTTTAATTTTAATTTTACCCAAATTTTTTCACCTTCTTCTCCAATTTGCGCATGAGTTGGAGCCTGATTGATTGAACTTTTAAAATTACTATTACCCAAACCACCTCTTCCACCTTTAGCAATAACAACTCTTTGACCATGAGTTGTCATATCAGCCAAAATTTCATTTTCATTTTCCGACACAACTTCGGTGCCTAATGGAACTTTTAAAACAAGATCTTCGCCAGATAATCCGCTGCGATTTGCACCATGTCCGCGTATTCCACTTTTTGCAATAAATTGCTGTTGGAAACGAAAATCAATTAGAGTGTTTAAATCTTTTACGCATTCAAAAATAATGCTAGCACCTCGTCCGCCGTCTCCTCCGTCAGGGCCGCCATGTGAAATAAATTTTTCACGCCTAAAACTAGAAGCGCCGTTTCCGCCATTTCCAGCTTGTAAATATATTTTTGCTTCATCAATAAATTGCATATCTTATAAATTAAAATCGATCAAACCATTGGTTGTAAAAATTGTTTTTTCATTTTCAAAAACCTTGCCACCAGCTTCACGAGCTAGCAAGAAAAATGGCCTCAAAAGTTCACAATTTTTATTTTGAAATATAGCAGCCTCAACTCTTGAAGCAGCTAGGTAAGCAATTTCAAGAGTTCTACATCCATAAGAGCGATAGGATGGTTTTTCTTTAGCTTTTTTCATTAATTCTTCGCTAAGTAAATTTTGATCTTCACTTGCAATAATTGCTGCATCATTAATTCCTCTTTTTGAAACGCGAATACGGCGATTATTTAAGAAGGCTCCAAAACCCTTCTCACAATAAAATAATTCTCCACCAACTAATTTGTGAACTGCAACCGAAATAGATTCTTTTTGACCATTTTCATTTAAATGTTCAAGAGCAATAGCAACCGTAAAATCAGAGCCAGAGTGAATCAAATTATTAAATCCATCAATTGCAAAAATAATGTAGGTATATTCTGCATTTTGATTTTTGATTACTTTTTGTCCGTCAGAAAAAATTATATTATAATCTGGCCTAGCTTTAAGAAGCTCTCCCGCTAAATCTTGCTTTATTTTATTGTAACAAGCGTTACCAAATTTATTGGCCGACATTGTGTTGGTTTGCAAATTTTCTAGCTCAATAAAATCACGCGTCATGCGCGCTGTGGCTTTTTCAATTGCTTTAATAATGATGTTTAAATTTGCACTATATCTCATGTATATTTAATATTTTCGCACTTGCGGAGTTAAATTTAATTCAGGAATTTCTGAATTATTTTGCACTAATTTTGTTGAAAATTCTAAGCTATATTTGTTTAAATCAAGTAATTTTACCAAACTATGACATAGAAATTCTTTATCGTTACGCTCTTTATAGTCACTGCGATAATGAGCGCCACGGCTCTCTTTGCGCATAAGAGCTAAGAATCCTACAGCTAAAGAATTTAATAGCAAATTTTCTAACTCTAGATAATTGATAAATTCTTCATTCCACAGCAAGTTTTTGTTTTTTACTCGATAATTTTTAAAAACATCAAACAACTCTTTCGTCTTTACAAATCCTAGCTCAAGAAGGTCTTGACTGCGGAAAACTCCGAGATTTTTTTCATTATTTTCCTGCAAAGATTTTTTTATCAAAAAAAGATCTATTTCTTGCCTCGATAAATCATCTTCACTTACTTCAAATATTGCTTGTAGAGATTTTACCTTTTTATTAGCTATTTCATTGATTTTTGCGCTATTTTTATTTGTTTTATCTTTAATAATTTCAGCGGCTTTTTTGCCAGAAATTTTACCAAAAACAACCAGATCAAGTAAAGAATTACACCCTAAGCGATTGGCGCCATGAACTGAAAGGCAGGCCGCCTCACCTATCACCATCAAACCATCAACTTCTTTTTCAACTCCATTTTTATAATTTAAAACTATGGAATCTAGGTTAGCAGGAATTCCTCCCATGGTGTAATGAGCTGATGGAGAAACTGGAATTAGATCTTTTTTTACATTAAGTTGCGCAAAATTTTTAACTAATTCAACCACACCCGGAAGTTTATTTTGTAAAACATCATCACTTAAATGACGCAAATCTAGGTATAAAAAATCTTTCTTTTCACCACAACCATTTCCTTGATATATTTCAGTTGCCATTGCCTGCGAAATCACATCGCGCGAAGCTAATTCCATCATTTTTGGCGCATAATTTGCCATAAAGCGCTCGTTTTTGGAATTTAGCAAATATCCACCTTCCGCCCTCGCCGCTTCTGTAACTAAAAAACCATGACCATAAATTCCAGTTGGATGAAATTGAACAAATTCCATATCTTGCAGCGGCAAATTTTCTTTAAAAACTAAAGCCGATCCATCACCAGTGCAGATTAGTGAGGAAGTTGTATTTTGATAAATTTGACTATATCCGCCAGTTGCCATTATAGTAATTTTGCTTTCAAAAATCACCAATTCGCCTAAGTTAATATCAATAGCTAAACATCCATAACAATTATTCTCTTCCTCAATTAAAAGATCGGTTACAAAAAATTCACTAAAAAATTTTACTCCATTTTTTAAGGCTTGCTCATGAAGCGTGTGAAGAATTGTATGTCCGGTTTTATCTTTTGAATAACAAGCTCTATAAGCCACATCACCTTTTCCAAAATTTGTGCTTTGAGCACCGTAAGCTCTTTGAGCAATTTGACCTGAATTATCTCGAGAAAAAACTACTCCCATTCTTTCAAGATCTAAGATTGCTGCTTCGGCTTGACTGCATAATAATTCAACCGCATTAACATCTGCTAAATAATCAGAACCTTTAAGAGTATCGTAAGCATGCCATTGCCATTTATCGCCAGCAACATTTCCTAAAGCAGCATTGATGCCACCTTTTGCAGCAACAGTGTGACTGTTAGAAGGAATAACTTTACTAATTATTGCGATATTTTTTGCACCAGAATCAATTGCTGAAATCGCCGCCATTAAACCAGCACCGCCAGATCCTATAATAATGATATCAAATTCTTTTTTTGAAACTTTGAAACTCATTTTATGCTTTAAAAAAAATTTTAGATAATTTAGTTTATACTAATATCAATATTAGTTTCTTATCTAATTCAAATCAATCAAACTTTGATCAAAATAATATTCTGCGCCTACAATGAAGCAGAGAATCTTGAAAAACTATTAGTTAATATAAACCACGAACTGGAAATTCTAGGACGCGACTTTGAAATTATTACCTGTCTTGATGGCAGTAGCGATGATTCCTTTAAAATTTTAAGCGACTTTCAAGAATTCCATCAAATTACAATTTTACCAATAGAAAACCAAAGAGGCTTAGGTAAGGCTTATAAAAAACTATTTCTTGAGGTAATAAAAAACTCTAACGATCAAGATTTAATAATTTCTCTCGACGCTGATAATACTCACGATCCTGAACAAATTGCCGAAATGATTAAGCATTTTGAAAATAACTCACTTGATTTGTTGGTTGCTTCTAGATTTTGTGATACAAGCATCATGGAACAATTCCCACTTCATAGAAAATTAATCAGCAAATCAATTTCCATTTTATTTCGCACTTTATTTAGAGTAAAAAAAATATCTGGTAAAAAACTACAAGACTACACTAGCGGCTTTAGAATATATAAAGCAGGAAAGTTAAAAGAACTTTTTCAAATAGAAAAAGATAATTTTATAACTGAGCCTGAATTTACTTATACTTGCGAATTATTAATAAAATTAGCGCGCATTAACTCTCGCGTTGACGAAATTGCAATATCATATAATTACAGTAAAAAAATTGGTAAAAGCAAATTAAGAATTATGCGTAATTTTTGGAGATTGAAAATTTTACTTTTAAAATTAATTCATTAACTCTAAAAACTTCCAAAATATTTTTTATGTTTTAAGCTGAACTAAATTAAGTTCCTTTTCAATTCTTTAATTTCCTTTAAAAATGATACAAAAAAGAAGAGTAGTTATAACTGGTATTGGCGCAGTTACGCCTTTAGCTGCAACAGCGGAAGCTACATGGAAAAAGTTAATCAATGGCGAATCTGGCATTGGAAAAATCTCAATTTTTGATACTACAGACTCTCCGTGCAAAATTGCCGGCGAGGTAAAATATGGAACTGAAGGCGATTTATTTAATATTGATAAGTTTATCGATGTTAAAGAACAAAAGAAAATGGATCGCTTTATTCATTTCGCAGTTGCCGCAGCTGATGAAGCTATTGAAGATTCCGGATGGAAGCCTCAAGATGATGAAGCAAGATTTAAAACTGGGGTTATGATAGGATCTGGCATTGGTGGCCTTCCTTGTATCGAAAAAACTACCGTAGTTATGAAAGAGCGCGGCATTAGAAAAATTAGCCCATTCTTCATTCCAGCAAGTTTAATTAATTTAGCATCTGGTCAGGTTTCAATAAAACATGGATTCATGGGTCCAAATCACGCAGTTGTTACTGCTTGCGCAAGTGGAACTCATGCAATTGGTGATTCAGCTCGCATGATTGAATATGGTGATGTTGATGTTATGGTTGCCGGTGGCGCAGAATCAGCAATTTGCGAAGTTGGTATTGGTGGATTCGCAGCTCTAAGAGCCCTTTCTACATCATTTAATGACGACCCTACAGCAGGATCTAGACCTTGGGATAAAGACCGCGATGGTTTTGTTATGGGCGAAGGTTCTGGAGTTGTTGTTCTTGAAGAATATGAACACGCGAAAAAAAGAGGTGCAAAAATTTATGCTGAAGTAATCGGCTATGGAATGTCTGGCGATGCTTATCACATCACTGCTCCAGAAAGCTCTGGTCGTGGCGCTACTCGCGCGATGCAAGTTGCTTTACAACATTCAAAAGTAAATGTTGATCAAATTGACTATATAAATGCTCACGGCACTTCAACTCCTCTTGGAGATGAAATTGAAGTTGGAGCGGTAAAAAAAGTTTTTGGTGATCACGCTTATAAACTTTCAATGTCTTCAACTAAATCTGCTATTGGTCATTTACTTGGCGCCGCAGGAAGTGTTGAGGCAATTTTTTCTCTACTTGCAATAAGAGATAATATTGCCCCACCAACACTTAACTTAAACAATCCTTCAGAAAGTTGTGATATTGACTTAGTTGCAAAAACAGCAAAACAAAGAAAAGTTGATATTGTTATGTCAAATTCTTTCGGATTTGGTGGAACCAATGCTTGTATCATTCTAAAAAGAGTATAAATCGAAATGATTAAAAAAATTACAGCCAATATCTGCACTTATTTTTCCGTACTAGTTTTTTGTTATCTAGTTTCGGTGTTGGCTGTTATTATGTATTTTAATGCGCCAAATAGTTATCACAGAGAAGATAAAGGCTTTATAATTGAAAGCGGCCTAACTTTTCGTCAAGTTGTTGAAAAACTTCACAAAGAAAAAATTATCAAAAATCCAACTGCCTTTCTTTATTTATCTCAACTTGTAAAAGGTTTAGATCCAAAAGTGCGCTATGGCGAATATTTTTTTGAAAAAAATATCTCCTATTACAAAATTTTACACAAAATGATTAGAGGTTATATTTATTTTCGTAAAGTTACTATCGCCGAAGGACTCTCCAGCATTACAGCTCTTGATACCATAGACCATGCCCCTGGATTAATTGGCCAATTACCTGATAAAATTTCTGAAGGATCTTTACTGCCGGAAACTTATTTTTATTCTTACAATGATAGCAAATCCGCAACATTAAAACGCATGGAAAATGCAATGAAAAAAGCTATAGATGAGCTATGGATAAAAAGAGATCTATCGATTCCAATTCAAACAAAAGAACAGGCTTTAATTTTAGCGTCAATTGTAGAAAAAGAAACTGGAATAGATTCTGAAAGACCAAAAGTAGCTTCTGTCTTTACTAATCGTCTTCGTAAAGGAATGAAATTACAATCAGACCCAACAATCATTTATTCTTTCGCTTTTGGTAACAAAAAATTAGAAAGACCAATTAGAATGAGTGACATTCGCAACAACTCTCCATTTAATACTTATCATATTTTTGGACTTCCCCCTGCTCCAATTTGTAATCCGGGGCTAGCTTCAATCAAAGCAGTTTTAAATCCAATTACTACTGACTATCTTTATTTTGTTGCTAGCGGTAGAGGTGATCATATTTTTGCATCAAATATCAATGATCATAACAGCAATGTTGGAAGATATCGCAGCTTCGTTAAAAACAAAGATGCTGCAGCTCAATAAGACTTGAATAAAAACTATAAAAAACTCTAAAAAACTGTCTTTTTTTAGAGTTTTTTATAAACATAAACTGATTTGCCGGTAATTATGGATAAAATATTCAAGTTATGGTTTGCCTTAAACGAAAAGCTGCGGTTTATATTGGTTGGAGGATATAACACCTCATTCGCTTATATTATCTTCGTTTTATCTAATTATTTTTTTAAAAATTCCCTACATTACTTACTAATTCTTGTCATTTCTCACCTAATATCAGTTCTAAATTCTTTTTTTACCTTTAGATTTTTTGTTTTCCGCTCACAAAAAAATCTTTGGCAGGAATATATTAAAGTTAATATAGTTTATTTAGGATATCTCATCTGCAACTCTATAATGCTATTTTGTCTAAAAGAAATTTTTGGTATCAATATTTTAATTTCACAACTTATTTGCGTAATAAGCCTTACAATAGCAGTGTATATAATTCATAAAAACTTTTCTTTCAAAAAATGAGCTTGATTAAGCTTTGGCTAGCTTTCTTTTTAACTATATTTTTTTCAATAAAATCTAGTTATGGCTCCGGAGCATATATAGTTGATGATGGCGGAATTGCTCAAAAAGATAAGCTGCAAGTTGAAAATTGGTATAGTCATAGCAATAGCGGAGAACAAATTTTAGTTACCAACCCAGCTTATCAATTATTGCCTAACGCAGAATTCTCAATTCAAGAAACTTACGACGAAAGATCTCCTCAACTCAACACACTTTGGCCTCAAGTTAAATATTTATGGCATGATCAAAAAGATGTTTTAAGCAGCGCGGTTTTAGGAGTTAATTATGCAACTAATAATAATGCCGGAATTTATGGATCTTTTTTTTATATTCCAACCTCTATAGCCTTAAATGAATTTTTTAACTTAACTATTGATGTTGGAATTCAACGCTGGAAAGGTGTTGCAACCAGCAATACCAGTTTTTTAATCGGCGGAATTGGTGCAGAAATTAAAGTTTCTAAAAAGATGCTAATTATTCCAGAAATATTTCGTAACGGCAAAAATCAAAATCTGCAATTTGGTAATCAACTTTCAATACATCGGGCCAATGGCTTACAACTTGGCCTAAGATATTTCGCCTTAGAATCTTTAATTTTAGATGCAATTTATGGCAAAGGAATTGTTGCCACTCAAGGTGAGTGGGCAACGATTGGGGTAACGGTTTTATTTTAAACGCCAATCAAATAAAAATTTTTGACTTTTTTTTAAACAAAACGACCTTCAATAACTTAAACTAATAATTATGAGATCTTTATTAACCGAACAAGAAAAAGAAGAAAAAGCGATCAAGAAATTAGAGCTTGCGATACCATATTTTAGGAGCGCTTATATTACTTTTAAAGCTATTAACGCTGATTCATTTTCAGATTTAAAAGGTTTACAAGGAGAATTTGAGAAATGTTATAGTAATTTAAGCAGAATAATGAAATGCGATATTGATAAAAGCCCCTCAAAAGAAGAGATATTATTTCTTTCCTCTCTTAAATCAAAGGATTCAGGCACTCCCACTAAAGTAGAGATGCTCAAAAAATTGATGATTGTAACATCAAAATTAAGCAAGTTTTCTTCTGAATTAAAAGATATAGAAGGTTTAAGTCAAAATCTAGATTCTAAACTATTTAATGATGTAACTTTCGATATTGAATCATGTAACTATGCAGCAGAATCACTAATACGAAATGAACTTTCAAAACCATTACCTCTCAAAGAAAAAAAGGAATTATTTTTTACCGCTTGCACATATAGCTCATACAGCATTGTAGCTGTTATTTTAAATCATAATCCTACATTTATTGCGGAAAAAGATCAGGAAGGACGTACCGGATTAATGCACGCAGCCATTGTTGGCTCTAAAGAAAAATGTATGTATCTCGTCAAGAAAAGAGCGGATGTTAAAGAGATTGATAATCAGGGATATACTGCACTGCACAGGTCTGCCCACAATGGATCGGCATCAATTTGTAACCTTCTTATTGATGCAGGTGCCGATGTTAATGCAAGGCCACAAAAAGGATATACTCCGCTTAATATGGCCGCAATATCTGGTAATGCAGATCTTGGTAAGGCTCTAATATCTTTTGGCGCCAGATTGGAGCCAAAGATGAGCTTTGGAGAGGGAACTAGAGTAATAGCAAGAAGATATGGAAATTATAATTTTATTAGGGAAATTGAAGGTTTTAATAGAAGCTCGGTTGTTGAAAAAGAAGCCGTTAAATCCAAAATAACAAAGAAGGTGGCTGAAGAAAAACAAGCTTTTGATATGGAGGAAATAACACCTAGCACCTCTATTCATGATGCTGCTAGCGGTGAAGTTAATACCAGAGCTGGTGGAGGAGCTGGAGTTGGAGTTGGCGGCTTATAAATAGAATCAAGATTAGCATTTGTATCAAACCATAAACAAGCTAAAACAATCTATATTCAAGCTCTAACTGCGCAATTAGCTTCCACAATATATTTATAAGTGACCAGTTGTTCCAGGCCCACTGGACCGCGAGCATGAAGTTTACCAGTTGCAATTCCAACTTCCGCACCAAGTCCAAACTCTCCGCCATCAGCAAATTGAGTTGAGGCATTATGCATTACAATTGCTGAATTTACTTTTTTTAAGAAAATTTGTGCCGCTGCCGCATCTTCAGTAATAATGCTTTCAGTGTGAGAAGATCCGTAATGAGCAATATGTTTTACAGCCTCTTCAATGTCTTTTACAATTTTAACCGAAATAATTTTATCTAAATATTCAGTATAAAAATCTTTTTCTTTTGCCTCTATAGTAATTCTGTTATCAATTTCAATTGAAGCTTTATCGCCTCTAATTTCACAACCAACATCAAGCAAACTATCAACTATTAGTGGTAAAATTTTCTTAGCATTTTTTTTATCAATCAGCAATGATTCAGTGGCGCCACAAATTCCCACCCTTCTCATTTTTGCATTAAGTAAAATTTTACAAGCCTTTTCTAAATCAGCTTTTTCATGAATGTAAGTGTGACAATTGCCGTCTAAATGTTTAAATACTGGAATTTTCGTATTATCAATAACCGCTTTTATTAACGATTTACCGCCACGAGGAATTACAATATCGATATAATTCTCCATTTTTAAAAGCTCCATCACATATTCGCGCTCCGTATTAGAAACCAATATTACAGCATTTTTATCAATACCAAATTTATCTAGAGCTTCACGGTAAATATCCGCCAATACTCTTGAGGAATGGATGCTGTCAGAACCGCAGCGCAGAATTACAGCATTACCAGATTTTAGGGATAGTGCCGCAATATCAGAAGTAACATTTGGACGAGATTCAAAAATTGCCAATAAAACACCTAGAGGCATTGTGATTCTTCTAATATGAAGCCCATTATCTCTTGTGGTATCATAAAGAATTTTTCCAACCGGATCACTTAACTTGGTTATATCTTTCACCGCCGCAGATAGCGCGGTAATTCTTTTTTCATCAAGAGTTAGTCGATCAATTTTTGCTAAATCTAACTTATTCTCCTTAGCCGCCTTAACATCTCTTTCATTGGCTTTGGCAATTTTTAAAATATTTTTTTTAATTGATTTTGCCACCTCATGCAAAATTTGATCTTTTGTTTCGCTATCAAGATTAGCAATCTCGGCACTCGCCTTTTTAGCGTCATTGCAAATTTTTAATATTTTTGATTTTATATCTTCCATAGACTTAATTTAAGAGATTATTTTACTAAAGAATGAAAGTTATATTATACCAAGTCCCATCTTTAATTGATAATTTAGGCAAAATATTTTTGAGGATAAAATTCAAGAAAAAAGCCGCATGTATATTGATATACATAAGTTTTTTTCTTGAATTTTAGACCAAAAATATGAAGCATAAATTATCAATTAAAGATGGGATTTGGTATTAAATCAAGTAATGGAAAAAATACCAGCAATAAAACTAAGCTAAGCGCTATAACAAAAGAAGGTAGGGTTAAATTTGAGTCAAAATCAATATTTTTAGCCAAAGTAATATCTGTTTGTGAGCTTGTTTTTTGAGGGTTTAAAAAAAGTGGATAGCAAATTTTCCACATAAAAATTGCAAGGCTCATAATATTAATCACAAAAGCTATAGCTGAAACTACAAGTTTTTTCTTTAGTAAAATTTTTATCAAAAAAAACTTCTCAACCACGCCAACACCCGGAGCAACTCCAAGCATATTTAACCCAGCAAAAATAAATAAAATCGTATTAACTTTTAGGCTATAAAATAAACCGTAAAACTCTTTTTCCTCAGACTTATTTAAATATAAAATGAAATTTGAGATTGAAAAAAGAATCAAAGTTAACGACAGAGAAAATGACAGAAAAGCAATGCCAATCTTAGCTTTATTAAAAATAGCAAAAATAAAAATTTCTAACAAAGTGAAGATAAATTGCTGAAAAAATAAATAAAAAAAT
>CAMDMO010000024.1 GCA_945902255.1 Rickettsia typhi
AGAAAGGCACCAATAGAGACCGATTTTTTAAAGGTCAGGTCGATAAATATACTTGGGTAGATCTTGGATCTAGCTATCTTCCAAGTGACATAATCTCTGCGTATTTATACTCAAATCTAGAAATAGAAGATTTTTTACAAGATCGCAGAATAAAAATTTGGAATTCTTATAATTCGGCTTTCTCTGAATTTGAAAAGATGGGTAAAATCAAGCTTCCATTTATTAATGATTTTGCAACCAATAATGCTCATATGTTTTATATAAGATTCAATGAGGCAAATATCAGAGATAATTTTATAAAATATATGAGGGAAAATAAAATAATGACTCCATTTCACTATATACCACTTCACTCTTCTGAAGGGGGGATGAAATTTGGTAAAGTTGCCAGTTCGATGAAAAATACTGATAAAATTTCAGAAACTTTAGTCAGGTTGCCGCTATTTTATAATTTATCTGAAATTGATGTTGAGTATATTGTTTCTAGGGTTGTAGAATTTCTTAAAAAATTTTGATTATTGATGAGGATTAGAGATTTATTTATTAAAAATCGTAAATTTGATAAGAAAATTAATGGGATATTCAGAGATTTTAAGCAAGCTAAGGAAATAAACGCCAATGATTTTGATAATAGAGTTGATGAAGTTGCTGATGAGTTGTATAAAAAATACTCAAAACAATTCTCAAAATCTGAAGCAAATAATACTAAAATTGCAATTGTTGCAAGCGAGATATATGAGATTGGGGGTCATACTAAGTGTCTAATTAATTTTATAAAAAGTTTTTATCAAGATTATTCTATGATACTTTTTTTAACAAAGTTAAAAAATACGGTAGAAACTACATATAAAGCAAACATTCCCCAATTAAAAGAGTTACTAAATATAGACGGGATTGATGTAGAGTTGAAAAATAAGAATTGTGAAGAGTTGGTAATAAATTTATATAATAAAATAGTTTCTCAGTGTAGCGGAATTATTTTTTCTTATATTCATCCTGATGATATAGTGGCATCAATTGTTTTTTCCATATTAAAAAAACATTCTAAAGTTAAGATAATTTTTTTTAATCATGCGGATCACCTTCCGGTTGTTGGGATAAAATTCTGTGATTTAATTATTGACGCTAGACCATCTGGACAAGATGTGAATATAAAAATTCGTAATTATAAAAATAGTCACATAATTCCTTTACAGTCTAAAAAACAAGAAGAAACGATGTACTATTCTGAAGTAGAAATCCATAATTGTCGTAAAAACTTAGGAATCAATGATGGTGATTTTTTTACATTAACTGGTTGCGCTAATTATAAAATTTTTGATCAAAATGGATCAAGTTATTTAAAAATGATCAAAAAATTACTAATAGAAGAGTCTAAATTAAAGCATATAATAATGACCAAATTATCTCCCGATCAACAAGATATATTTGACCAAGAGTTTCTGGATAGAGAAGACTTACTTGAGAGGGTTAAAGTTATTGATATGGTCAGTGATTTTGATATATTTTTTCAGTCTTGTGATTTATTTATAGATAGTTTTCCACAAGGTTCGGCTCTTACACATATTGATATGATGCGAAATAAGAAGCCTACAGTTATAAAAATTGATAGGCAGGATCCTTTCAAGAGTTTTGAGTTTTATTTACCCAAAAATTATGAATATGCTTATGAAGATATTGAGGATATGAAGGAGGGAATTTTAAAATTACTTTATTCGGACGACCTTAGAAAAAAAGTCTCTAAAGAATTATATGAACACTATTTACAAAATTATGAATTTGAAATAGTTAAGCAGCAATATCTAAAGCTTATAGAAAATATCAATAAACTAGAGGTTTATTATGATGCTTAATTTTGTAAATTTAAAAAATATTGAAGAAGTCTTGCAGCTTGAGGTGAGACAATGGAGAAATGATAGGGCGGTTACTAAGTTTTTTCAAATAATTGAGATAGATCAAGAAACGCACTTAAAATGGCTTAAAAGTTTACAAGAAGATAATCCTAAAAATATCGCATTCGTCATCCAAGAAGGTGGTAATAATATAGGATTGGTCTATTTCTCTAAAATTAATTATGAGAGGCAAGATAGTGATTGGGGAATGTATATAAAAGATGAAAATTATCGCGGCAAAGGAATTGGAACAGAGGTGATGAATTGGAGTTTTAACTATCTTTCTCAAATAGGAATTAAAACTTTAAATTTGGAAGTTTTAAAAAATAACCCAATAGCAATAAATCTTTATGAAAAGATGGGGTTTGTCTATGTGGGTGATAAAAATAAAAAAGTAAGTTGCTATAGAAAGCTTTTAAATGGATAAAAACATTTGCTCTTTATTTGAAAGATAGATAACTGTCAAAAGTTTCATAATATTTATCCATATGTTGCGACAGCAATTGTAAAGGGAAAGTGGAATATTAAAGAATATCCGATATTGGAAAATTTGCTTAAAAGTTACAATATTGACAAAAATATAAGGGGAGAAATTATTTAATGAAAGTAGTCAACACCTTTATCCAAGAGCTAAAAATAATCGAGCTAGACATCCATAAAGACTCTCGCAACTTTTTCGTTTAGCGTTTTAATAAAAAAGCTTTTTCCGATAACAGCATTCCATTGTTTGGCCAATTTACTTTGGTCAGAATAAAAAATATTTAGATAATTTCTCGAACAAAATAATTTTCCTAAATAAAAAATCTGATCTGGTTCCGCAGAATTATTTGCAAATAATTTATAACGATAAAAATGCTTATGTTAAAAGGCTTATCAGCTGCTTTAAACAGCTTAAAAAAGAGGTTTTGATTATTGTTTGTTTGAGCATAAAGATGATTTTCCAAAAATAAAAAAACTAGAAAAATACTCTAAGGCTATAGAAAAAAATTATTTTGATTTTATTAAATTAATCAAGGGTGGCGATTTTATTACTGAAGAAAGTATTATTGATAAAACTTTATTTGAATTAGATTTAAAATCTGCCTGGATATTTTCTACTCAGCCATCAATTATGGAGTATTTATAGTTTTTTAAAGTTATTGAAATATCGCGGAAAAGATAGTATTTGGAATTTTTAGGAGCGCTCATAAAAGACTTGTAGAAAAATTAAAATTAAAGGTGTATTTTTTTTGAGGAAGAGAAAAAGGATGAAATTATATCATTTTGATAATGATGCTTATTCATGTTGCGACAGCAATCGTAAAGGGGAAATTGAATATTGCAGAATATCCGATATTGAATAATCTGCTTAAAAGTTACAATATTGACAAAAATAAATGAAAGTAGTCAACACCGCCATACAAGATCTAAAAGTAATCGAGCTAGACATCCACAAAGACTCCCGCGGCTTCTTTGTTGAGCGCTTCAATAAAAAAATTTTTGCCGATAACGGCATTCCATGCGAATATATTCAAGATAACTTTTCTCGCTCACTTCCTCGTGTGATTCGCGGTCTTCACTATCAAAACAATCCTTCGCAAGCGAAATTAGTTGGATGCACGCGTGGCAGAATTTGGGACGTGGCGGTGGATATTCGCAAAAATTCTGCAACTTTTGGAAAGTATTTTGGAATAGAATTATCTGGTGATAATGGTAAATTGCTTTATATTCCAGCTGGTTTTGCTCATGGATTTTCTGTGCTGGGTGATGAGATGGCGGATGTTACTTATAAAGTTGATGGGTCTTACAATAAAGCGGGTGAGGGTGGAATTATTTATAATGATGTGGATTTAAATATTAAGTGGCCAGTGGGTAATATAATTATTTCAGATAAAGATGCGGCATTGCAAAGTTTTGCAAAATATTGTGAAAATAAAGTAGAATAAGAGGCTCCGGAAGGAAAGAAGTAGTGTATGGCCAATGTTTTTAGAATCTAAGCCTTTCTCTCTTAGATTTAAATAACAACCCTAGTAAAAATTATTTTAAAAATTCTTTAAATAGTTTGTTTCGTGTAAGGATTGATAATTTAAGCTGCAATCCCTCCACGAGTAAGATCAAAAGCTATTTTTATTAGTGTTTATTTTTTCTTTAGATAGCTTGAGGTTAAATAGTAAAAAATGAATATGAATATTAAATTAACAGTAATAACCGTTGTCAAAAATTTAATCAAAAACAACAGAAGAGATTTTTTTATACAGTGTGCTCATTCGGTAAAAAATCAAACTTACAAAAATATAGAGCATATAATAATTGATGGCGATTCTAGTGATGGAACTCTAGATTTAATAAATGATCTTGGTTTGCGATATATCTCTCAGAAAGATTGTGGAGTCTATGAAGCTATGAATACCGGTATTAAAATGGCTTCAGGGGAATATATTATTTTTATAAACTCTGATGATTTTTTTTGTAGTAGCGATTCGGTTGAAATTGCAATGAAAAATATAATAGATGCCGAAGTTGATTTTTGCCTTGCTTCTTGCAACATAATTGACCCAATTTTTGCAAATAAAAATAGGGTTTTAAGACCTAATATTTATAGAATATTTAATAGAATGCCAGCTTCTCATCAGGCTATATTCTGTAAAAAGAGCTGTTTTAAAAAATATGGTTACTTTAATATAAAATATAAAATTTCTGCTGATTTTGATTTTTTATTAAGATTGTTTATAGGTGGAGCAACTTATATTCAGATAAAAAATATTCTTACTACTTATAGACTAGGGGGTTTATCTGACATTTTAAAAAGAAGGACACATAGAGAGGCTGCTAGTGTTATTTACGATAACTTTAAAAAATATATTCCCGATATTACATTGGAGAATAGTAATAAAATTCTTATTCGTAATTTTATCTCTTTAACTATGCTTAAAAAGCTTACAAGGAGAAGATTAAGAAAAGAGAGGTTGCTTTTTTATCTTTATCATGTAAAAGAGCGGCTCAAATTTCATAAAAGAAATTTATTTTTGGTCAGGTCTTTTAAGAACGGGCTTGTTATAAAAATAATGGGAATTAAGTTTAATTTATAATTTAAAATGAAGAAAGCATTTATAACTGGAATAACGGGTCAAGACGGATCTTATCTTGCAGAGCTTCTGTTGGAAAAGGGTTACGAGGTTCATGGGTTGAAGCGTCGAGGATCTTCTTTTAATACTTCAAGAATAGATCATTTGCTAAATGATAATAAAATAAAGCTGCACTACGGAGACTTAACCGACAGCGGTTGTTTGACAAATTTGATAAAAGAATATAGACCTGACGAAATTTACAATTTAGCAGCTCAATCGCATGTTAAAGTTTCTTGGGATTGCCCTGAATACACTTCAAATGTCGACGCATTAGGCACGCTTCGTTTGCTAGAAGCTATAAAGACTTCTGGCTTAATTGGTAAAACAAAATTTTATCAAGCATCTACTTCAGAGCTATATGGTTTAATTCAAGAATCTGTTCAATCAGAAAAGACCCCTTTTTATCCTCGCTCTCCTTATGCTGTTGCAAAGCTTTATGCTTATTGGATTTGTATTAATTATCGTGAAAGTTTTGGTGTTTTTGCTTCTAATGGAATATTATTTAACCACGAAAGTCCAAGAAGAGGGGAAACTTTTGTTACTCGTAAAATTACAATGGCAGCGGCAAGAATATCTTTGGGAATGCAACAAAAGTTATCGCTTGGTAACCTAGATGCAAAAAGAGATTGGGGGCATGCAAAAGATTATGTAGAGGGTATGTGGAGAGTCTTGCAAAGAGATACTCCTTCGGACTATGTTCTTGCTACTGAGGTAACAACATCTGTTAGAGATTTTTGTACCATGGCTTTCAAGGAGCTGGGTATTGATTTGCAGTGGACTGGTTCTGGACTTGATGAAAAAGGTATAGATAAAAAAACTGGTTTAATTATTGTGGATGTAGATCAGAAGTATTTTCGTCCCACTGAAGTTGATTTGTTGCTGGGTGATTATACAAAAGCTAGAAATGAACTTCAATGGCATCCAGTCTATGATTTACATTCTTTATGTTCAGAGATGGTGTCGGCAGATTTTGAATTGGCAAAAAAAGAAAAAATATTAGTGGATCATGGTTATAAAAATGTCTTTTCTTGTGAATCTTAAAAATGATTAATAAAAAATCTAAAATATATCTTGCAGGACACGGCGGATTAGTTGGCTCAGCTATTTTTCGCAGATTAAAGAAAGAGGGATATAACAATATTATTGTAAGAAAAAAAACAGAATTAGATCTTACCAATCAATCTCAGGTGCTGGATTTTTTTAACAAGGAAAGGCCTGAGTATGTTTTTATATGCGCCGCAAAAGTTGGTGGTATAGTTGCTAATAATTCCTATCCAGCTGATTTTATTTATGATAATATAATGATTGCTGCAAATATCATTAATAGCTCTTATAAATTTGGCGTTAGAAAGTTGTTGAACCTTGGTTCTAGCTGCATATATCCAAAATTTGCTCCTCAACCATTAAAAGAGGAGTATCTTCTCACGAGCGAGCTAGAAAAAACCAATGAAGCTTATGCGATTGCAAAGATTTCTGCGATCAAGCTATGTAAGTATTATAATGATCAATATAATACAAATTTTATATCTGTTATGCCATCCAATCAGTATGGAGAAGGCGATAATTTTAATATGGAAACAGCTCATCTTTTGCCCATGATTATGAGAAGGTTTCATCTAGCAAAGCTTTTATCAAATAATAATTTTGAAGAAATAAGAAGGGATTTGGCGAAATATAGTTTAGGGTGGGGTATAGTTATAAAAAATGATACAGAAGAGGAGTTGGAGAAGGTATTAAATCTAGTTGGTGCTTACAGAGATAAAGTGATTGTGTGGGGAGATGGCAGTGTTTATAGGGAGTTAATGAACTCAGATGATCTTGCTGACGCCTGCATATATCTAATGAATAATAAGGATTACAAGGACATCGGAGAATATGTTAATGTGGCAAAGGGTGAGGATATTAAATTAAGTAACTTATTTGAATTAGTTAAAAAAATAGTTGGTTTTGAAGGCGATGTTGAATTTGACAAAGCAAAGCCAAATGGCACCCCAAGAAAAATCATGGATCAAGCCAAGATAAACTCGTTAGGATGGAAATCGAGTATTGATTTGAAGGCTGGCATATCTAGCTTTTATGAATGGTATAAAAAATCTTTGGCATAATTAAAAAAGTGTGGTGCTAAAAACCTGCTTTTTTCCAATCGCAGAAAGGTTTTGTAGTGAATTATTAAAAATAATTTATAAGTTGAGATAAAAATTCTTCAAAAAACTGCATTAAATGTGACAGAAAATCATCTAAGAAAAATGGTAGTGTAAGGGATAAAAATAAGTTCAAATGTAGCTTATGTTTTTATCAGTGGATTGAAAAAAGAGGCAAAAGAAAAAACTATCATAAAGCTTATAAAAAGTGGCTTTGCAGCAGAAGAACAATATCCAAAGTGTGTGACAATCTCGATGTTTCTTATCCAAAACTAGTTAAAGAGTTTGACAAGTTTGATGTAGCTGAAGGCTTACAAGAAAAGGATTCTAGCAATATTATAAAGCCAATAAATCTTCTAATTGACGCAACTTTCTTCGGGCGAGAATATGGCTTTTTAGTCTTTCGCGATTGCAGTAGAGTGATTTATTTCAAAGAAATTAAAACCGAATCAGTTAAGGTTTTCGTGAAGGAATAAGTGCTCTTAAAGCAGCTAATTACTGTATTTTAAGCATTACGATTGATGGCAGAAGAGGATATATTAATAATATCAAAAAGCTTCTTGGAAACATTCCAATTCAAATGTGTTTATTCCATCAAAAAGCGATCATCAGAAGATATATTGCGGATAGACCGCGATCTCGGTGTGGCGAGGATTTAAAGGAGTTAATGCATCACTTCTGCAAATCAAAATCTCATCAAGAATTCATTGATAAATTTTATAAACTAAAAGACCAATATTGTTATTTTCTAAATCAAAGAAATGAGCTTGGATCCTATAAACATAAGCAGCTTAAGATCCGCCTTTAGATCTATTGATTCTAATATGCTTTATCTCTTCACTTATACCGATTATAAAGGCTTAGATATTCCATCAACAAACAATCATCTTGAAGGAATGTTTGGACATCTAAAAACTGATATTGGAATTCATAGAGGATTAACAAAAGAGAGGAAGAAAAAAGTGGTGAAATTCTTTCTGAAAAATTGGGGGAAAAATGGGAAAAATAGCATCCCATTTTAATTATGCCTTAATTGTTTTTAGAAGTTCTCTCCTGCGGTTTAATGCCGAACCAGAAAGAAATTGTGCTTACGAATTATCTTCTACGCTTTGGGTTCAAAAGTCTCAATAGATATAGATGCGCTACTTTCCTGTTCTTTTATTATTTGACTTAAATTTTTCCAGTCTGTTTTTATGTTCCTCTATTTCAATTCTGTATCTATGTATTTCAGATTTATATTGATTTATTTGTAGCTGGTATTGAGTTATGGCTTGTATATAAGTATTTAAAGTGTTTGCGCGATACTCATAAAGCGGGAAGAAACCAAACAAATAGCAAGATTTGCCGTGTTTCTTATATTTAATTTTTAGTAAGGGAATAAAATTAAACAGATAGATTTTCTTTTTGCTGTAATTATTTTTTATTCTTACAATTGTTTTGCCAAAAAACAAAATTTTTTCACTTTGAATTATTTTATTTTTATCTAACTCTTCAAGATGTTGTCCGTATTTATTAAATAAAAGTTCGTGCAATTTTTGGGTTTCTTCTATGGGGTTGTTTTTGGTATCGGTTGAAACTCCGCCCATATTAAAATTGACAATATCTCTATCAAAGTAAGTAAGGGGGAAATTATTCTCGATAAATGCCTGACAGTGAAGCTTCCAATCACTACCGTTTGGCACTTGATCATCAAAAAAACTACTATGAGATAATACTGCTTTATTGTAAAAAATTACTTGATGGTGAATATTTCTTTTTAGCAATAAGTCATTTGAGTGCTGTATATCATTAAACTTATGGACTTTGTGCAATTTAAAGACTTTTACATAAGACTGATTTCTATCTAAAGTGTATGGAAGTAGGTTGCCAAATATTGCATACATTCCTGGGTTTTTGCCAAAAAAATCTATCACATCTCGTACTACTTTCTTATCATGTAAAGAATCATCGCTATTTAAAAAGTATAAATAATCACCAGTTGCAATTTTAATGCCTTTATCCATAGCATCGTAAATTCCCTTATCTGGCTCTGAAATATATTTTATCCATCCTTTGCTAGCATACTCTTTTATTATTTTCAGGGTTCCATCAGTAGAAGACCCGTCAATAATTAAATGCTCTATATTTGAATAAGTTTGATTATGAACAGATTCTATGCATTTTTTAAAACTCTCAATTCGTTTTGATTTTATTAAATTAAAACAGACGGTGATAATAGTTAGTTTTGGATTATTTTTAGCATTATTGTTTTTTGTAAAAATTTTGATTTTCTTATCAAGTTTTTTTGGTAACTTTAGCTCTTTTATCCAAGTGTTCAGCTCTTCTTCGGTCATTTTGTAATATTTGCTAAAATATTTACGAGCTATTGCTTTACACTCGTCCCAATTTGTTTCGTAATTTTTAAAAGACTCTCCACCCATTCTAAATGTAGCAAATGTTAAAGGAATCACCGCTCCTTTATATTTATTTAGGTAAAGTCGAATAATAAAATCATAATCGCCCGCTAACTTAAGAGAAGTATCAAACATACCTTCTTTTTTTATAACTTTCGTCTTACAAAACATTGCTTGATGGCAAAAGGGCATCATGTTAAAAACTTGTCCTAAATTTGCGTATTTAGTGTAGTTTTTTTCGGGATTATCTCTATTTACAAATTCTGCATTACCACCACAAAAATCACAATTTGTATCTTGAAATACCTTAACAGCTGCGGATACAGCATTTTTATCATGCCAATAGTCATCTGAATTCAAAAAAGCTATATATTCACCAGTGGCAATTTTGATTGCTTTATTCATGGCGTCATAAATCCCAGTATCTGGCTCTGAAATATATTTTATCCATCCTTTGCTAGCATACTCTTTTATTATTTTCAGGGTTCCATCAGTAGAAGACCCGTCAATAATTAAATGCTCTATATTTGAATAAGTTTGATTATGAACAGATTCTATGCATTGCCTAAAAAAGTCTTTATATCCAGATTTAATAATATTAAATGAGACTGTTACAACTGTGACCTTGGGATTATTTTTTAATTTTGTCATTTTATAATTTATCGAGCCGCTTTTTTAATTATATTAAGGAGTTCATTGCCTAATTTTTTTATATTCTCTTCACTTTTAGCTAGTAATTCACTATCTAGATATTTGATTGTTAAATTATTTGCAGCCTTTTCCATTTTATCAGCAAGATCATCAGCATCTTTGGTTTTAAAAAATGTTACAGTCGGCTCATTTTCTATTTCTAAATTTGTAGATATGTCTGACACAATCGATGGTTTGCCAAGGCTTATGGCATCCCAAACCGATCCCCCTCCAGGACCCCCTTCAAATAGAGTGGTTTGAACAACCGCGAGCGATCCTTTCATAATCTCAATTTGTTCAATTTTGGGTATTAGACCTAAGCATATAATTTTTTCTTTACAGTTTAGATCTACAACAAGCTGCTTTAGCTCTTCTATATATTGCGGTCTTCTACTATCCTCCATTAATCCGGTGCAAATCAATTTGATATCTTGATACTGTGGTTCTTTTACTAATTTTGCAAATCCCTTAAATGCAGTAGGGTGGTCTTTGTGAAGCCAGAATTGATTTGATATTAAAAAATATTTTTTAGGTAAGTTGTATTTTTTAATCAACTTGGAATTATTGGCAAGATATTCTTTTTTTACTTTTGGAGTGAATGGTAACGTACAAATATTGTCTGGATTAGCATTAAAAAATTTAATTAGATCATCCTTTACTGATTTAGAATTTACCAAAATCTTTTTATTGCTATTAACCATAACGGGGAAAAAACTTTCTCTGGATTTTACATCTGCTTCACTAAAAAATTCTGGATAATATTTGTGTTGGCAGTCATATAAATATCCTAAATTTAGTATTTTTAACTCAAAATATCTTGGATTAAAGTGCGGCAAAAAACAATCTATAGAGAATTTTTTTAAGATTTTTTCTATATTACTTGGAGAATATAAAATAAATTTGCAATTATTAAATTCCGAGAAATTGGAATTTCTTGAATAAGCTATATAATTGCGTAAATATTTTTCATTTATTTTCTTTATTATTCTATTAAAGCCTTTGTAATTTTTATAAGAATCATCGCTTTTTATGAAGACAAATATTTCTAAGTTATTGGATTTAGCAACTGAAGTTAGTGCTAATATGATATGCTTTATAAAGTCAATACCACCATTCCAGAGCATGAAATTTTCAGTTGAGATAGCTATTCTTTTTTTCATTTGATTTTTCTTATAGGGTTTCCAACATACACTCCTGGCTCAGTTATGTCTTTTAAGACCAAAGACCCTGCGCCGATAGTGACTTGTTCACAAATTTTTACTTTATCGATAATCACAACGCCAGCACCAATAAAAACATTGTTTGAGATCTGAACACGACCACAAATTGTTGAATTAGGCGCTATATGACAATTATTGCCTATCATAACTTCATGATCTAATGATGCCGAAGTGTTAACAATGCTATTATAACCAATTCTTGATTCTGGACCTATATGAGCATTATGAGCAACAAAAACACCCTTTTCCAGAAAAGAATTTTTTCCAAGATAAGAGTTTTTAGATACTATTGTTTCTAAATTATTGCAATGAGTGTAATACTGATTTTTTAATGCTCTTTTTTCATTATTACCAATTCCAAAAAAAAATTTTTCATTTGAAAAATTATATTCTCTAAGAATTGGAAAATTAAAAATAGTCTCATTCTTTTTTGCTTCCTCATCAATAAATAACAATTCGGCATCAGGAATGTTTGATAAATAAACATCAGCAACACTTCGAGCATGGCCGCCACAACCAATTATTACAAGTTTATTTTTCATAAAAACTTTTTATCGAATTGCAAATAAAGTCAACATCATCTTTGTTTAAATCTGGATAGCTTGGAAGATTTATCCCTCTACTAGCTAGGTCTTCTGCTGTTTTATGTTGTAGATATTTTATTGCGTACATTGGCATTGTATGAACTGGGTAAAAAGTAGGGCGAGTTTCTATTTTTAATTGAGCTAAATGTTCTCTAAGCTGATCTCGTATAAGGGCTTTTCTAACTAAAATTGAACACATCCAGTAAGAATGATAAACATCACCTGTCTTATTGTGAAAATCTACAGGAATATCTTTTAAACCCTCTTGATACCATTTTGCAATTTTCTGTTTTTTTTCTAAGAATATTTCAACTTTTTCTAGTTGAGCCATGCCAATTGCGGCCTGAATATTGGTCATTCTATAGTTAAATCCAATAGTATCGTGCCAATATTCGCGATACTTTGCAAGACCTTGTCCTTTAAAATGAGTTAGTCTGTCGTGAATTGTTATATCATTTGTTACTACCATACCTCCTTCACCGCAAGTAATGGTTTTATTTCCAAAAAAAGAGAATGTTCCTATGTCTCCAAATGTTCCAACATGCTGTCCTTTGTATTTTGATCCTATTGCTTCTGCGCAATCTTCGATAACAAAAAGCTTGTGCTCTTTTGCTATTTTCATTATTTCATCCATATCACATGGCTGACCATATAGGTGAACAACAATAATTGCGCGAGTTTTTGGGGTTATTTTTGCCTTTAAATCCTTGGGGCACATTTGCCAAGATTTTTCCTGGCTATCCACAAAAACAGGCTTCGCGTTAACTTGTAAAACTGGGTTTACTGATGCAACATAAGTGAAGGTTGGAACAATTACCTCTTCTCCCTCGCCAATTCCAAGAGCGACTAAAGCAAGATGGATGGCGACAGTCCCATTGCAAACCGATGTCGCATAACTAACATTGATGTATTTTGCAAACTCTTTTTCGAATTCATTTACAAATCTACCCTTAGATGATATCCAAGTTGAATCCAGGCATTCATTTACATATTTTTTTTCATTTCCTGTTATCGTTGGTCGGTATACTTGATATTTGTACATTTGGTTTTTCAATTTTTTATAAAAAATAATAACGGTTCAACAAATTTAAGATCAAATTGGATTTGATATTTCATCTTAAACTTGGATCGTAAAAAGTGGTATTTAATCTTTGCATAATCTAAAGTAAAGATTAATTAAGTAATATGAAAATATTTTCTAAATATTGTCTATAAGGCGAACCTTTTTTGTATTTTTCTACTAGGTTTTGTAAATTTTCTTTGGTAATAAAACCTTTATTATAAGCCATTTCTTCAATACATGCAATTTTTTGACCCTGTCTTTTTTCAATGGTATGAATAAATTGAGATGACTCTAAGAGTGAATCTGGAGTTCCGGCGTCGAGCCAGGCAAATCCTCGTTTTAACTTTATTACACCTAGTTGGTTTTTTTGGAGGTAAGCGTTGTTTACATCGGTGATTTCTAGCTCGCCGCGCGCTGATGGTTTGATTGATTTAGTGATTTTGATCACATCATTATTGTAAAAATATAAACCAGTGACGGCTAAATTTGATTTAGGATTTTTTGGTTTTTCTTCGATTGAAATTGCGGTTTGAGTTTTTTCATCTAGCTCAACCACGCCATATCTTTCAGGGTCTGAGACGTGATATGCGAAAACAAAGGCGCCAGCTTTTCCAGATTCTAATTTTTCTATTTTATCTTCTAAATATTCACCGCTAATTTCTGAGCCATAAAAAATATTATCACCCAAAATTAAGCAAACATTTTTATCGCCGATAAATTTTTCGCCAATTAAAAAAGCTTCAGCAATTCCTTTTGGTTCATTTTGCACAGCATAAGAAAGCTTAAGACCGTAGCTTGAGCCATCTCCTAAAAATTTTTCAATATTTGGCGTATCTTGCGGGGTTGAAATAATTAGAATTTCTTTGATGCCGAAATTCATTAAAGTTGCTAGTGGATAGCAAATCATTGGTTTGTCGTAAACTGGCAAAAGTTGTTTGCTGATTACATTTGTAAGTGGCGCAAGCCTTGTTCCAGAGCCGCCGGCGAGTATTATTCCTTTCATGCTTAATTATTTAAATACCAGTTAATTGTTGTTTGTAATTTTGATTCAAAATCACCTTCTAATTTAAATCCAAGCTCTTTTTTAGCTTTACTTGAATCAATAGCATAGCGGAAATCGTGACCTAAGCGATCTTGCACGAAGCTGAGTTGTTTTTTGTAAGAAGTGCCATCATTTTTTGGTTTTATTTGATCTAAAATTTCACAAATTTTATTGGCGATATCAATATTTTGTCTTTCTGCATCACCGCCAAAACAATAGCTTTCACCTAATTTGCCATTTTTAATTGCTAGTTCAATTCCAAAACAGTGATCTTCAACATAAATCCAGTCGCGAATATTTTTACCATTGCCATAAATTGGAATATTTTTACCCGCTAGGCATGAATTTATAACTGTGGGAATAAATTTTTCTTTATGCTGTCTGGCACCAAAATTATTTGAACAATTAGTGATTATAACAGGCAGGCCATAGGTTTCAAACCAAGCTCTAGCTAAGTGGTCAGAGCCAGCTTTTGAAGCGGAGTATGGTGAGTTTGGAGCGTAGTTGGTTTTTTCACTAAATTTTGGATCTTCTAAAGTTAGAGTGCCGTAAACTTCATCGGTTGAAATATGGATGAATTTAAAATCTTTATTTGATCTATTTTTGTAAAAATTTAGAGCTGAGTTTAAGAGGGAAAAAGTTCCAACCAGATTAGTGGTTATGAAAGCTCCAGGATTTGCAATTGAATTATCAACATGAGTTTCGGCGGCAAAATTAACCACTAAATCGATATCGAATTTTGTTAAAATTTCGCTGATTAAATTTTGGTCGCAAATATCGCCTCTAATAAAGTGATAATTTGGGGAATTTTCAATTTCAGCAAGGTTTTTAGGATTAGCGGCATAGGTCATTTTGTCGAGATTAATGATCTTGTTTCCCGCTTTGATTTGTCTAAGAGCGAAGCAGCTGCCAATGAAGCCGTAGCCGCCGGTGATTAGTATTTTTTTCATTTTCTTAAAAAACCTTTTTAAATAAAATTAAGCGTTGGTTGAAATAAATCTCTTATCTTATGAAGATGTTATGAACTTATGGGCGCGGTTATAAACCACGCCCAGCTAAAGGAATTTTTATTATAATAACTCGAGAAATAATAATAAAAATCCCAAAAGAATTGTGTTATAAAATTATCTAACACCAGTTTTACTCCATCAAAAAATTTCTTTCTTTATTCAAATCTAAATCCATAACTCTTAACATAGCGCCACTAGAGCTTTCATCAAGCGATATCACTTCTGCAGAGTAGTATTTATTAGCTTTTTCATCGTAAAACTGAATAACATAGCCTTCACGAACTAAATTTCCTTCTGCAATTTCAATAGCGGATTTATTATCGTAGTCATAGCCGTTCCAAGCCAAGGCTGAAAAGCATTTGAGAAAAGATGAAATAAAAATTATTATAGAAAAAAATAATTTTTTTGGGTTTTTTTGAATTTTCTTGGTTGACATTTGGTGAGAATATCTATTTATTGGTTGTTGTTGTTTTTTGGTATTTCCTTTTTAAATCTCCTTTTTTAAAAAATCATCAAAAACTTTTTCGGGGCGTAGCGCAGTCTGGCTAGCGCATCTGGTTTGGGACCAGAGGGTCGGGAGTTCAAATCTCTCCGCCCCGACCACTCACTTAAGTCGCTTTTGACTGATCGTGAGCCTTCCTTTCTTTTTCAAAAATTTCTCCACTTTCTCCGCTTTCATCATAAAGAATCACATCTTTTACAATATCAGAATTAATATCTCTGAAAGAATTAATCGCATTTTTAATTTCGTTACTTCCAACTCCAACTGAAGAAAGAGCTGCACTAGTTAGTTGTAAGCCGGTTTCCATATTTTTTGAAACTACAAAACTAGCACCAACTTTTTTAAATCTTTCGGCGTTATTGATGGTTTCTGATTTGGTAATTACCGAAATATTAGGGAAATTTTCGTGAATGAAGCGGGTAATTTTAATGCAGGCAATTTCGTCTTCCATAGCCACAATTACTGATTCAGATCGCTCAGTTCCAATATAGCGCAAAATATCAACATTCATTGCGTCACCATAATAAATGTGATAACCATTACTTTTTTCAATACGCACAATGCGATGATTATTTTCTAAAATTATGTAAGAAACGCCGCGTTTGCGCAAAATATAAGAAACGATGCGACC
>CAMDMO010000025.1 GCA_945902255.1 Rickettsia typhi
GCTCAACAATACCTTTCATCCTGAGTCCGGCGTGCATTTTAGAATATTCCTTATCTTCACTTAAATGATTAAATCGATAATAAATATTATTCATTGCCATCAAACTAGCCGAGACTTTTACCGCTCTAATTTCAACATCAGACAGCATATTTGTCACTTCATTTTCCAATATCTTGATGATATTTTTTTCCTTTGTAGCATAAGCGGATGCAAGAGCGGCGCCAAAAATCTGTTTTTGACTAAGAGCTTGGTTATCAACGCTAAGTATATTTTGTAAATTTATTTTCACATCTTTTGCATATTCCGGCAAAGATTGATTTAGTTGCTCTAAATTTTTCATATCGCTCCTTATTGATTTTTAAACTTTGATTACTTCTTCACCCTTTTTCCAATTGCATGGGCAAAGTTCGTCGGTTTGAAGAGCGTCTAAAACTCGTAAAACTTCAGACGGATTTCTGCCAACGCTCAAATCTGTAACATAAACAAATCTAATTACACCTTGTGGATCAACTATGTAAGTAGCGCGCTGAGCAACGCCTTCATCTTGATCTAAAATTCCAAGGGCATTTGATAAATCGCGCTTAATATCTGAAAACATTGGAAATGGCAAATCGCGTAACTCATCTTTTTGGTTTTTCCAAGCTAAATGCACAAATTCTGAATCGGTGCTAACGCCAATTACTTGAGCATCGCGATCATTAAATTTTTCATTTAACTTACCAAATTCTGCAATTTCGGTTGGACAAACAAAGGTGAAATCTTTTGGCCAAAAAAATACCACCAACCACTTTCCTTTGTAGCTTTGATTATTTATATCAATAAAAGCGGTATTGATATCACTACTTACCACTGCTTTGCCGGCAAATTGCGGAAATTGATCTTTTATTTTTAACATATTTTTCTCCTTTTTATTATTGACTTGAAAACACTTTTTTAAAGTTCGTTTTAAATTGCAAAAAAGCCCTGAATTTCAGCTTCAAAACAAATTGTTTGCAAAAGATATGGATTGCTTTTAATAAATAAAATCGATTGTTCTTATTAATTTAATAGATTTTATCTATGAATATTCGAGACCTTAAATATATTGTTGAAGTAGCCAAAGAAGGTCATTTTGCTAGAGCCGCCGACAAAGTTTTTGTAAGTCAGCCAACTTTAAGCATGCAAATTAAGAAAATGGAATCTGAGCTAGGAGTGAAGATTTTTGAGAGATCGCAAAAAAAATTTCTTATCACAAATATAGGAAAAGAAATTTTAAAAAAAGCTGAGATTATTTTACGCGAAGTTGAGGAAATAAAAAATATTGCTAAAAATTCTAAAGATCCGCTTTCTTCTGAATTCAAGATTGGAGCCTTTCCAACCCTTGCTTCATATTTTTTTCCAAAAGTAGTTACTAAAATTCATAAAAAACTACCTCAATTAAAGTTATTTTTGATTGAAGAAAAAACCGAAATTTTAATTCAAAAATTAAAAAGCGGAGAAATAGATGCAGCGCTACTTGCGAGCCCAATTTTAGAAGATGAGTTTGAATCAATAAAAATTTTTACAGAAGATTTTTTGTTAGCTGTTTTTAAAAATCATAAATTTTCTAAATATAAAAAAATTCATAGCAAGGATTTAAAAAACGAAGCCTTAATGTTGCTTGATGATGGTCATTGCATGCGTCAACAAGCTCTAGAGATATGCTCCTTGGTGGGCGCTTTTGAGAGGCAAGAATTTCAAGCAACCAGCCTCGAAACCTTGCGTCAAATGGTTGAAATTGACAGGGGAATTACCTTGATTCCCGAAATTGCGATAAAAAAAAGTGATAAAATTTCTTATATAAAATTAATTCCAGCACCAAAAAGAGAGGTAAGGCTTTATTTTAGAAAGAGCGCTATAAACAAGATTTTAATTAATGAATTAATACCTTTTTTACAAATTTAATTATTAATGAATGTACTCGGTCTAATCAACCACTGCAACTCCCATCGCCCTCGTGGCCTACGCATGAGAAACTTATTAAAAAACAAAAACACTCGTCATCTTTGATGTGAAGCGTCGAGGATCTTGTGAGTTTATTTTTTAGGAGATCAGGTTCATGAGATCCTCGAATCTAACGACCAAGGATGACGAATCAAGAGGATGAGAATCTTCACGCTGGACGGATTCTCACTCTAGGCTAAAATATTTTCCTTACCAACCCGTCATCCTTGACGCGTAAAGCGTCGAGGATCTCAGGAGTTTGGCTATAAAAACTTCCTCAAAACTAACGAGATCCTCGAATCCTACGGATTCAAGAATGACGAGTGTTTTGGTTTTTTTACGCGTAAGCCTTACCCATCACCCCCCCCCACCCAAATCTCCCAAACCCCTTGACTTTCTATCTTGAGACTATGTTAAAATATTTTTCTATGGTTAATAGCTAAACACTGATTTTGGTAAAAAGGGGTCTGACCCCTTTTTCTTTTTTTAGAGACCGCTGCAAGTCAAAATTTTCTAAGAAGTTTTTGATTTGCAGCAGTCTCATTATCAGCAAATGAGTAGTAGTTTCAAAAAAATAAGGGCAGAGTTTTGCAACTCTGCCCTTATTTTAAGGTTCTTTAAAAAATATTATTACAAATCTAAAACTAATCTTCTTGGATCTTCCAACAACTCTTTAACTCTTACCAAGAAAGTTACCGCTTCTTTTCCGTCAATGATTCTATGATCATAAGATAGCGCCAAATACATCATTGGACGAATCTTGATTTCTCCAGCTACAACCATTGGTCTTTCTTGAA
This sequence comes from Rickettsia typhi, assembly GCA_945902255.1. GTDB lineage: Bacteria > Pseudomonadota > Alphaproteobacteria > Rickettsiales > UBA1997 > UBA2645. The sequence continues at coordinate 2,760 of CAMDMO010000025.1, forward strand.
TTTTATGCATTCCAAGAATTGCTGATTGTGGAGGATTGATAATTGGAGTAGACATTAATGATCCATAAACTCCGCCATTTGAGATGGTGAAGGTGGCACCGGTTAAATCTGGAATAGTTAATTTGCCATCGCGCGCTTTAACTCCTAACTCAGAAATTCCTTTTTCAACTTGCGCAAGATTTAAAAGATTGGCCTCACGAAGTACTGGAACTACTAGACCTTGTGGAGAACCAACCGCAACACCGATATCATAGAAATTTTTATAGATAATATCAGTTCCGTCAATTTCGGCATTAACCGCTGGAAGCTCTTTTAAAGCGGTTACACAAGCTTTTACAAAGAAAGACATGAAGCCAAGTTTAACACCGTGCTTCTTTTCGAAAGCGTCTTTATATTCGCTGCGAAGCGCCATTACAGCAGTCATGTCAACTTCATTAAAAGTTGTAAGAATTGCCGCAGTATTTTGTGATTCTTTTAATCTTTCCGCAATTTTTTGGCGAAGTTTTGACATTTTTACGCGCTCAACTGGCTTTTCACCAGCTTTTGAAGGCGCAGAAGTTGAAGAAACGCTTCCGCTAGAAATAACTTCTAAAACATCGCCCTTAGTAACGCGACCATCTTTGCCACTTCCAGAAATTTTTGAAGCATCAATATTATTTTCTGCAGCTAATTTTTTTGGAGCTGGAGAAAGAGGAATAGAAGATGAAATTACAGCTGGAGCACTAGATTGAGCAATTACAGGAGCAGACTTAATCGCCGCACCGCCTTCACTCATCAAAGCGATTAAATCGCCAACCTTAACATTGTCACCCTCTTTAACTTTTAAGTCAGAAATTACACCATTTGCAGGGGCATTAACTTCCAAAGTTACTTTGTCGGTTTCTAATTCTACAATTAGTTCATCAGCCTTTACAGCGTCACCAACTTTTTTGTGAAGCTTTGCAATTGCTGCTTCTGATACTGATTCTCCAAGTGCTGGAACTTTAATTTCGATAGTCATGTTTAAGCTTTTTTAAGTTTACGAATTTTTCTTTGATTATTATTATGTTTTTTATCGTCCCGATCAAGATCAAATACAACCCACATTGATACTATGCCAAAAGCTAATGCCAACGACATTATGAAATAAGTAAAAAATTCAATATTCATATTGATCTAACTCCCTAATTTTTAATTTTATTTTTACAAAAATTATAAAAGCCATAATGGCCAAAATAACACATAGGGAATATAGCATATTAACTTCGGCTGATAGCAAAACTACTTGATTACTCCAAGTCCAACTAGAAAAAGAGCTAATCACGGCAACTAACAACGTTAGTAATAATTTCTCAAATCCAATCTCTTCTTTGAGCCTATCTTTGGTTTTCATGGTTTAATTGGGTTTGTAGTTTTGTGGTAAAAACTTATATATCAAAAAATTACAACTAACTTAAAGCCTCGTCAACAAGATTTTTTTGCTCTTTGGCATGGTAAGATCCATATCCAGTGGCAGGAGAAGCGCAGGCAATTCTGCCAACATATTTTGCACGAGTTACTTTTTGTTTAATTGCGATTAAAGATTCTTCAACCAAATCATCAATAAATTTCCAAGCGCCCATGTTTTTAGGCTCTTCTTGGCACCAGATAATTTCAGCATTTTTATATTTCTTTAGCTCATTTTGTAATTCTGTTGATGGAAAAGGATAAAGCTGTTCAAGACGAATAATCGCTACATCGTTGATTTTCTTAGCTTCGCGAGCTTCAAATAAATCATAATAAACTTTTCCACTACATAAAACTACTTTACGAATTTTAGAATCAGCCGCCATTTCAGAACTTTCGCTAATTAATGGCCTGAAATTTAAATTAGAAAATTCTTCAATTTTAGAAACCGCTAATTTATGACGAAGCAGTGATTTTGGCGACATTACAACCAATGGCTTGCGATCTTTTGAATGCAATTGACGGCGTAAAGCGTGAAAGAAATTCGCTGGATTAGTAATATTTACAACGCGCAGATTATTATCAGCACAAGCTTGCAAATATCTTTCCAAACGAGCTGACGAATGCTCTGGTCCCTGCCCCTCATAACCATGTGGCAGTAACATTACTAGGTTTGATTTTCTTAACCATTTCACTTCTGATGAAGCGATAAATTGATCAAACATAATTTGTGCACCGTTGGAAAAATCGCCAAATTGCGCTTCCCAAATTGTTAATCCTTTTGGCGTTGAAAGAGAATAGCCATATTCAAAACCTAACACGGAATATTCTGAAAGCACAGAATCATGCACTTCATATTTAGATTTGAAATTTGAAAAAATTGAATGGCGTTTTCCGTTTAACGCATCATGCAAAATTGAATGACGATGAGAGAAAGTGCCGCGACCAGAATCTTGTCCAGTAATTCTAACTGGATAACCTTCGTCTAAAAGTGACGCAAAGGCTAGAGATTCGGCGCATCCCCAGTCAATATTTTTACCATTCGCAACTTCTTCCTTTCTGGCTTCAAGTTGTTTTACAATTTTTGGATTTGCATGAAAATCAGCTGGAATTACTGTAGTTTTATCAACTAATTCTTGTAATTTTTTTGCCGGAATTTTGGTTTCTAAACTTGAATTATCACCATCTTTAACGAAACTCCAATCAGCTTTTAACCAATCAGCTTCTAGCGCTTTATAAGTAGCAGCCTTATCAAATTCTTGAGATAAAAATTCTTCAAAATCAGCAACCATTTTTTTATGTTGCTCATCAGAAATTACACCTTCAGAAATTAATTTTTGTGAATAGATTTTTTCTAGCGTTGGCTGCTCTTTTACTTTTGTATACATAACTGGCTGAGTATAAAGCGGCTCATCACCTTCATTATGGCCATATCTGCGATAACAAACTAAATCAATCACCACATCTTTTTTGAAAGCTTGGCGGAAGCGCATTGCAATATCAGAAACTTTTACCACGCTTTCAGCATCATCGCCATTAACGTGAAAAATTGGCGCATCAATTGATTTTGCAAGGTCAGATGAATAAGTTGTGCTGCGAGAATCCGTTGGATTTGCAGTAAAACCAATTTGGTTATTGATAATTAAATGCATCACGCCACCAGTATCATAGCCTTTCAAGCCATTCATCACTAAAGTTTCTGCAACAATTCCTTGTCCGGCGAAAGCTGCATCGCCATGAATTAAAAGTGCCATTGCTTGCGATCTGTTGCCATCATTATAAAGATCTTGTTTAGCACGAATTCTTCCTGCTGCAACTGGATTAACCGCTTCTAAATGCGAAGGATTAAAAGCAAGAGATAGATCGATTTTTTTACCTTCAATATTGCGACTTGAAGCATATCCCATGTGATATTTTACATCGCCTGATTTGGTAATGCCTTCTGGCATTCCTGGAGTTCCTTTAAACTCAGCAATTAGCTGGTGGTAAGGTTTTCCCATAATGCCAGTTAAAGTATTTAAGCGACCACGATGAGCCATTCCGATGACTATTTTTTTAACACCATCTTTTGCCGCTACATCAATAATTTTTTCAATTGAATTCATTGAAGAATCACCACCTTCAACAGAAAATCTTTTAGCGCCCGGAAATCTTTTATGTAAAAACTGCTCGAATTTTTCAGTGCGAATAATTTCTTTTAAAATTTTTACTTTTTCATCTTTAGAAAGATCTGATAAAGCAGCATTTTCGCTTTCGCGCGACAACCAAGCTTTCTGTTCATTATTAGAAATATATTCAAATTCAAAACCAATTTTATTGGTATAAATATATCGTAAATGATTTATAACTTGAGAAATTTTTACTTTTCCTAGACCCAAAATTCCACTCAATTCAACTTCTTTTTCTAGATCAGAATCATCAATTCCATGATTTTTTGGATCAATTTCTATAACTTCTTTTTTTGGAGCAAGCCCAAGTGGATCAAGACTTGCAGCTAGATGACCAAATCTTTTATATGCTAAAACTAAATTAGCGGTGCGAATATTTAAATCTTTACCGCTTTGTGTTTGCGCTGCAGATTTTACATCTTTTTTCGGCTCTTCTTTTTTTACATTTGAAGAAATATCAAAATCTTGTGAACCAACAACCTTTAAATCTCTTTTAGCCCAAGATGGACCTTGGTAATCCGCTAAAATCGATTTTATTTCATCTTGATTATTATTAAAAAACTGCGCCCAAGAATCATCGATCGAAGCAGGATTTTGTAAGAATTTCTGATAAAGCTCGTTAATGAATATTATATTCGCGCTAAAAAAAGGCGATGTTTGAGATAATTCTTTTGACATATTTTGTTTAAAATACTTGTGAGGAGAGTCCTTTTAACGCCAGTTCTAGATAAGGAAGTAATTCATATTTCGTCCTTATTTAGAACTGGCGTTTTTATAGTGTGTAAATGGTAGCGGAGAAGGGAATCGAACCCCCGACACGCGGATTATGATCCCGCTGCTCTACCAACTGAGCTACTCCGCCATATTAATTACCAAGTCTCATCTTTACAACGCCAGTTCGGGATAATAATTAAAATTACTCGTTATAATCACCCGCCCCTTGAGGGCGGGTCGAGGAGCGAGTGCGTTATCCCGAATTGGCGTTTACATAATTGATAAAGCTAAAGACCTTTATAAAAAACAAAGGGATCAGCATTATCAACATCAAAACTAATTTTTCAAATTTTTTCTTTCACTTCCCATAATGAAGCAGATTTTTTTTCTTTAATAGCTCTTTGCATTACTTACTTAAACTATTGCTAAAGCCGCTGTATCATGACGCCTCTGATAACTTTTTAATTTTCTATCTAAGATATGAGTAGAGTCGAAACTCCAAATTCTTTATTAATTGCAGATGAAGCTGCGCTTCTTGCAAAACAGGCTAGGTTAGTTTTTTTGGGAAATAATGGCGCTAGCGATATTGAAACTGAACAAGAAATTATAGATAAAAATAATGCTGAGTTAAAAAAGGCAGAAATAACTCAAACATTAAAGGCCTTGGATGAAATTGATGCCGCAAAGCTATATAAATCAACCGTTGATGCTTATATAAATCAGCTAGAAAAGCTAGAAAATGCGGTCAGAGCAGAATTATCCAAAGAAGTATCATCTCTTCATGATAAGTCAGATGAACCTATATCCCAACTAATTGAAGATATTAGAGATAGTGAAAAAAAATTAGCTAAACTAAGGGCAGAACATGAGAAGAAGAAAGCAAAAGGAGACATTTTAAGTGGCACAGATTTCGAAAATGTTTTTGATGGTCAATCTTTGGTTAATATTACAAGCTATAGAAAAAAACTATTTGATACGCTTGGAGTAATAGAAAATCAAGATGCTAGCTTTTCACAAGTATCAGAATATTTGCGCAATAGACCGCTTGGAACCAGCACTTCTACAGAATATACAAAACAACAGCTTGGGAGTAGATTTGAAGCTCTAACCGCTTCGAAAAAAAATAATGATGGAAAAGAAGTTTTTCCAATTGCAAAACAACAGGCACTAGTTAGTCGGGCAATTTTCGAACAAATGTCCGCTAAAATGAATCTTGAAAAAAGATCGCAAGCAGCGTCATTGATCAAAGAATATGCACTTCAATTGCAAGATCATACAAAAACCCTTGAAACTCATCGTGAAGAGCCTCTAGATACATTGTTTCCTGCTCGAACTTTACAACAATTTCCACAAACAGAATTAAATAATGCAAGAAAGGCTCTGGAACAAATTCGTCAAGATAGAGCCTTTGGGTTAATAATTGATAAACTCGAATCTTATGAAAATAATTTAAGAGATTCTTATGCAAATGTCAGAGCCTTTGAAATGATGCAGCAAAGCTCAACTGCAACTTATGAAGCAAGAAAAGCAAATGTGATTAGGAAAACCGCTGCTTTAGTTGCAGATAATAAAGCCCCATCATTTTTAGGAAGATTTAATCTTGGAATGGGGAAATTATTTGCTGTCTCAGCGCGCGCAGTTGGAGCGCTAGATTCAAGAATTAAAACCCCACTATTATCTTCCGCTTTTTCAAGAGCAGCAGGATTTTTCTTTAGAAAAGCTCAAGAAGTTGGCGCAAGAGTTGGCAATCGCGAATTAGTTACTTCCGCAGTTAGCGCTTCATTTGAAAATCAATCAAGTAATTTAAAAAGAATATCGCGCTCATTTGCAGGGCTTAAAGGGTTTTTAGTGCCAAAATTAATTGCCAATCCTGTTAATAAAAATAGCTCTCTTTCAGTTGAAGATGCGCAAAAAGCCCTTTCTTCTCGCATCAACGAAAGAAAGGAAAAAATCGCTCGACAAAAAGAGGGCTTATCCGCAAGAGTTGCAGATTTAATTAAAACCGCCTCATCTGGAAAAGTTGGCTTAGATGAAATTGCGCCAATCTCAAAAAATCCTAAACTAGCTGACGCCGGCACTAGAAATCTTTTAATAAAAAATGATGAAAGATTTTTTCTTAGAATAAATACAGCAAAAGATGGTCGCGTCACAGATATTGGTTTATATGAAAAACTTGAGGGTAAAAAAACGCGAGAAGTAGATCTTTTTGACATGTCGGGAAATGCTGTACCAGAAAGCCTTGAAATATTTAACTTCCTTTTAGAAAAACACGAAACTGTAATTGCTAAAAAAATAGAAGAAAAAAGATTGGAAGAACAAAGAGTTACTGCGGCAGAAGCTGTTGCTCAAGCTGCGGCAAGAGAAGCATTCGCAACAACTTCTCTAGCAGTTTCAATGGTAGAAAAATTCGCAGCAGAATTGCCCGAAGATATGTTAGATGATATGGAAGTATCACTTGAAGAAGTTACAATTGGTGGAAAAAAATATTCACTAGAATTTGACCCTAAAAAACCTAAAGATTTTGCATTTTTAGAAAATGGCTTAAAGCTCGATGTTTCTACGCAAGCAAATTTGGCAAGGCTTGAAGCTTATTTGAGTAAATCTAGAACAACAATTGACGAAGCTGGAAAAAAAGCTGCAATTGAAGTGGTAAATGCCTCAAATAGAGGTGTTACAAAAAAAGCTTTATTTACAAAACTAAGTGACATTGTAAATGAAGCCAAAACTCTTGGCGTTGATACAGAAATGTTAAAAGATTCAAAACGCAAAGATTTAAAATCCTATCAAAAATTCTTAAAAGATGCACCCGAAAGTTCTCATTATGTTAGGCTTGAATTTAATGATGATGGAAGCATTAAGGATGCAAAATTATTTAAGAAAAGATCTATTAGAAAAGCAGTTGAAGTTCCGTTTACGGATGAATTAGGAAATTTATCTCCTGAATTTGAGAAAATTTTTGCAACGGCTAAAACCATATTTGATTCCCGCAGAGAAGAATTAGCTAGAGGAAGAGATGGCGAAGTTGATATGGATGGAAAATCCGCTGCAATTGCTTTAGATAGAGATTCTTCTTCAAGCACATTATCGGGAGCTTCTTCAGAAGATTTTGATGCCGCAGAAGGATTGGTAGAAACAACTTCCAAAAGAGAAAAAATTACAACCAAAACATCTTTGATGGAAACTCTGCAACCGCTACTCGATTCACTATCTAGAACTAGCGAAACCAGAGTAGAGCCTATTCGAGGTGGAAAACAAAAAATAACACTACCCGCAATACCCCCATCTCCCAAAGAAGGAAAGTCAGAAGTGCATCCTTATTACTTCGTATTAGAAGCGAAAGATGGCGCATTACTTGATATAAAGCTTCACGGCGGAAACTCGGTTAGCAGCTTTAGATTTGGTAAAGATCACGAAAGAGACTTGGCCGAAAAAAATGGCGATATTAAAGATAAACATGAAGACACTATACCTTCTTTAGTTGATGCCTATGCCGCATTAGCTTCCAGAACCATATCTAGCGAAAGACCCAACCCAAGTTTTTCAACAAAAGGAGCAAAAGGCAGAGTTGCGGAAATTTTACAACCTATTACAGGGAAAACAACTTCAGCATAAAAAGCAGAGGCGCGATTAATCGCGTCTCTAAAGCAGCCTTAAATTTTCAATTTTTTTAATTTTATCTCTGATTGCTGTCGCTCTTTCAAAATCAAGCTCAGTTGCGGCTTTTAACATTTCTTTTTTAAGATTTTCTAAGTCTTTGTCGCTAGTTTTAAATTCTTCTTTTTCTTTCAAAATGTCAGCGGTTTTCTTGGCGTATAAATTGGATAAAGCGGAACCAAAAGCTTTATTGGTAGTTGTAGGTGTAATGCCATGTTTTGTATTATATTCAATTTGAATTTTTCTTCTGCGTTCAGTTTCACCTAGAGCCGCCTTTATTGACTTAGTTTCTTTATCAGCATATAAAATTACTTTGCTTTCAGAATTTCTTGCAGCGCGACCAATTGTTTGAATTAAAGAAGTTTCATTTCTTAAAAATCCTTCTTTGTCAGCATCTAAAATTGCAACCAGTGCGCATTCAGGAATATCAAGCCCTTCACGCAATAAATTTACTCCAACTAAACAATCATATTTTCCTAAGCGAAGATTTTGAATAATTTCAATACGATCAAGCGTGTCGGTATCAGAATGCATATAAATCACATTAATTCCAACATCATTTAAATAATCCGCCAAATCTTCTGCCATTTTTTTAGTAAGAGTTGTAACTAGAGTTCTAAAGCCTCGCGCCTTAGTTTTCTTAACTTCTTCAACTAAATCTTTTACCTGAGTTTTAGCAGTTCTAATTTCACAAAGCGGATCAAGCAAACCGGTGGGGCGAATAATTTGCTGAATTATTTCACCATCTGTTTTAGCCAATTCATATTTCCCCGGCGTTGCTGAAACATAAATTGTTTGCGGCTTATAACTTTCCCACTCCAAAAATTTTAAAGGACGATTATCCATTGCGCTTCTAAGGCGAAAGCCATGTTCAACTAATGTAGATTTGCGCGCAAAATCACCTTTATACATGCCATCAATTTGTGGAATTGAAGCGTGACTTTCATCAACAAAAAGCAATGCATCTTTTGGTAAATATTCAAATAGCGTCGGCGGAGGCGCGCCAGCTGGTCTTCCAGTTAAATATCGTGAATAATTTTCAATGCCTTTGCAAGTGCCAACCTCTAACATCATTTCCATATCGTAAGTGCCACGCTGATTCATTCTTTGCGCCTCGACCAACTTTCCCTGCTCTTCCAATTCTTTTACACGAATTGACAAATCATTTCTGATTTGTGAAATGGCGTTGCGCAAAGTATCTTGCGGAGTTACATAATGCGATGACGGATAAAGCGCGATTTCATCTAGCTTGGCGAAGGTTTCACCAGTCAGCGGATCAAATTCGGTAATTTCTTCAATTTCATCACCAAACATTGAAATGCGCCAAGCAAAGCCATCTGAGTGAGAAGGAAAAATATCAACCACATCGCCACGAACGCAGAAATTACAACGCTCAAAACTTACATCATTTCTTTCATATTGCAAATCGACCAAGCGACATAAAAGTTTTTGACGATTAATTTCTTCGCCCGCCTTTAAGCGCAATACCATTTTTGAGTAAAATTCTGGAGATCCAATACCATAAATGCAAGAAACCGAAGCCACTACAATAGTATCTCGACGCTCAAATAAGGCGCGGGTTGCAACATGTCGTAGGCGATCAATTTGCTCATTTATTGCACTATCTTTTTCAATATAAGTATCTGTTCTTGGAACATAGGCTTCGGGCTGATAATAATCATAAAAAGAAACAAAATATCCCACTTCATTTTCTGGAAAAAATTCTTTCATTTCGCCGTAAAGCTGCGCCGCCAAAGTTTTATTATGCGCCATAATCAAGGCCGGACGCTGGGTTTTTTCAATAATATTTGCCATGGTAAAAGTTTTACCCGAGCCAGTAATTCCAAGCAAAACTTGATCCTTTTTATTTTCCTCTATGCCCTTTAAAAGCTTTTCAATAGCTTGCGGCTGATCGCCAGCAGGAGAAAAATTTGAATGTATTTTAAAATATTTTTGAGCCATTTATTAATAATTATGGATAAGTGGATCGGCGATTTTAACTTCACAATTTCATCTTAACAACTGGTTTTATCGACCTAGAACTCATCTAAATTTATCATCGATTAATTCACCAACTACATTTGCAACTCCTGCCCTTACAACTGCTTGCGACGATGGTAATGGATCATCTAGCAATTCTTCACCGCATCTTTGCGCACAATTGCTTGCAACTTTATCAGTAAAATTTTGGAAAAATAAAAAAAACTTTTGCTCTCTTGGATTTCTTTCTGGATGTATTTGCACACCCGTAAATAACAAGCTATCTTCTACAGAATTATACGAAGTCCATTCTGGCATTCTAACTTCATATCCTTTAGGAATTTTTTTATCTTCAGCGGAAGTTGCAATAATTTTAGCTTTTGCAATTACAGCGCCTCTTTTATCAAGCATTTCAAAGGTATTGGGAAGGGTTGGATCATCTTTTTCGAATTCAACTGGATGCATTCTTTTTGAAACCGAAGTTAAGTCAACACCCATGGAATGACTGCTAAATGCAGGAACCTCTATTGGCTCATCAATATCACCCCTTAAATCTAAAACACTTCGTGGTTTAATTTGCACTTTTGCGTAAGAAAATCTGCTATCTTCTGGCTTTTCAAGCTTTTTAACTTTTCCGCCCACTAATGCCATGCCTAATTGCGCACCAAAACATATTCCTAAAATTGGCAATCCTTGCCTTATTGCTGTTTCAAATGCCACGGCATTAATAAAAGTTAACATAGAATCTGCGGAAGTGTTTGCGGCAGTTAAGTCAACCGTTTCACCTTCACTAAATAATTCATCCGGCAAATTATAAGCACTTCCCACTATAACCAATCCATTTGACTGACACACTGCTCGCTGAATAATTTCTCGCAATTCTTCAATCTTTTTTGCATCAGAAAAATAATCTTTTCTTATAACTAAAGTTTCTGCATTTAAGCCAAAATCAATTAAAACCTGCTTTGGTAATATTTCCCAATTATCTGGTGATTGAAATGCTGGAATAATAATTTTCGGCTTCTTGCCATATTCTTTTTCAAAGGCAGATGCGGCAAGTCTTAGCGCCAATAAATCTTCCGGCAAAAGTTTGGAATATTCTATATCTTCTAATGCAAAAGCATCAACATAAACCGCTCGCTGCATTTTAGCTAAATCAACCGCTTCTTCAATGACTTTGGAATCTTTTGCACAAGGAATTAAAGCCCATAAATATTCTAATATATTTTGTACATTTTCTTTGTTGGCTTTTAATTTTAGTAACTTGCTAATTGGCGTTTCGCCTTCATAAGAATCACTTTTCACATCAACCAATGATTGCAAATGAGGCACTTCTAAAATAGCTTTTAATTTCAAAAAATTAGACCTTGAAAAAGCCGTCTCTATATCAGTTAATAAATGCAAAACCGACAATTCTTTTGGACAATCTGGCGCACTCAAAATTTCAAAAATTTCTTTTCCTAAATTTTCTTTAGCAATAAATTTCAAAACAGTTTGAAGCATGTATAACTCAATATCTTTTGCAAGCACAGCAGATAAAGCATTGACCAATAAATCCGCTTTTTGAAGCACAGTTTTTTCACTTAATTCTTCCAATAAAGCACCTTCTAATTTTAGCCGATCATGAAAACAAATTGCTTGCTCTAAAGTTGATTTTTTTTGCTGCTCAACAATTATTTTTAAATGATTTTGAAATGACTCATTAAGTGATTCCAGCTCTGGACGAGTCTTAATAATCTCAAGACAGCGAGAAATATTTTCTTGGTCTTGAGAAAATTTACATAAATATTTTGCAGCAGAAATTATTGTTCCCGCATAAGTATCGGCATTAAGTAATATCTCGATTGGCGTTTGATTTCCATGATTGGCGCTCTTAATATCAACCACCTGCACAAGACCCAATTCTTCTATATTTTTGAGCAAATCAATTAAGACAAAATCTCCATCTCTATTGCGCAAAACTGCTTCATGCATTATTTGCAACTCTTTTGGCAAAGATTCCAATCTATAAAGCTTCAATATTTCTGAAGATAAATTTTGATCATTAATAATTTTTACCATCTCATCAGCAACATTTCTAAAAGATTTTTTTAAATGCATTATAGAAATACTAGAAAAGCCTTTGAGCAATAATTTTGCCTGTTGACGAGGAGATTCTTTTGCCAATTCTTTTTTTACATCAGCAGCAAAATCATCAATTGTAAACTGCGGTCTAAGAGCAATATTTTGACTCGCATCCTCTTCGCCATAATATCTAAATGATAAAAAATAGCTCGCCATATGCCGCTCATATTGTTCAGCAAATTCTTGAGTTATGCGATTAATTTGAGAGGTTTTTGATACTAGATTTGAAGCGGATGAAAGTGGAAGCGATGTTGGTTTTAAAGGGAGACTAGCAAAATATCCAATAACTTTACCTATAGCGGCTCTCATGTTATATTTGCTTTGGAACGCACTCTTAGATTTTATTCTAAAGAGTTTGGAGCGGGTGAAGGGAATCGAACCCTCACGGCCAGCTTGGAAGGCTGGAACTCTACCGTTGAGCTACACCCGCATTTTTGTTTGTGGTGGAGAGGGCTGGATTTGAACCAGCGAACGCTTGCGCGGACAGATTTACAGTCTGTTGCCATTGACCACTCGGCCACCTCTCCCCATCACTTACCCCCAAGAAAACAAGGGCGCGTCTTTCTATTTAGCGGGTGCAAATTTTGCAACCCGGATTCTTTTTTAATGTAACTTTGCGGAAGTTATTTTGAAGAAAGTCAGAGAGAAGAATTTTGCCAACAAGACTCTCGCCGATGCCGAGAATTTCGTTAATTAACGTGGTGGCTTGAATTGCGCCGATTGTTCCTGCAACTGATCCTAGGATTCCTCTTTCTGAAATTGGCAAAGAGAAATTTTCATCGAGAATATTTGAGTTAAAGCAGGCGTAGCATGGGTTGTTTTTTTGGTAGGATTTAAATGTAGAGACTTGTCCTAAAAAGCCTTTTACCGCGGCGAAGATCAGCGGTTTTTTTTGTTCGTGGCAGATTTCATTAATTAAAAAACGCGTCGGAAAATTGTCGGTGGCATCTAAAATAAAATCGTAATCGGGGCAAATTTTTCTAAGGCTTTCGCGAGTCGCACGTTCGGGGAAAATTTTTAAATTGATGTCAGGATTTAAGTCAGAAATTTTTTCTTGCGCGCTGATAACTTTTTTTTGTCCGAGATTTTTTTCGTTGTGAATAACTTGGCGCTGTAGGTTTGAAAGCTCAACGATGTCGTCATCAACCACGCCAATATTTCCGACTCCCGCCGCAGAAAGATAAAGCAGAACTGGCGAGCCAAGACCGCCAGCGCCAATTACTAAAACCTTTGCGCGCAGTAATTTCTTCTGGCCAAGTTCACCAATTTCAGGAAGAATTAAATTGCGCAGGTAGCGCTGTTTTTGTGTGTCGGTTAGCATCAGAAATTATTAAATTTTTCCTAGATCCCCGCCTTCGCGGGGATGACGTTGGA
>CAMDMO010000026.1 GCA_945902255.1 Rickettsia typhi
GACGAAGCAAATGATGAGCTGGTAAAATTTTTATCTAAAATTTTTAAAATTCCTAAATCAAAAATTTCAATTATTCGCGGAAACAGCTCGAGAATTAAATTAATTAGGATCGATGATGATTTTACTAATAAAAACTACACATCAATATTAAGCACTACCGGACAGTGATCTGAAGCCTTCTCACAATCTCTTACACCTTTATCTTCAATTGTTGCGCTAATCATTTTATCAGAAGCTAGAGGTGATGCTAAAAGATAATCGATTCGCAATCCTTTATTATGTTGCCAAGCGCCGCCGCGATAGTCCCACCAACTGAAGGCTTGATTTCTCTGGTTTAGGGCACGATAAGAATCTGTTAATCCAATGTTTAAAAGTGAGCGAAATTTCTGTCTTTCTAGGGGATGAAAACAAACTGTTCCATTTAAACTTTTAGGATCAAAAACATCAATTTCATCAACTCCAACATTATAATCGCCACCAAAAACTGCGATTTCATCATAGCTGAGAAGCTTTTTAAAATGAGCATTGAGGCGATTAAAAAATTCTAATTTATAGGTAAATTTTTTACTGGTTTCAAGCGTTTCATTTTCAAGAATTTCGCCACCGCCATTTGGCACATAAACTGAAGCAACGCGAATTGCTTTACCATTGATCGGAATTACCGCTTCAATATATCTTGCTTGCTCATCAGTTGTTCCGTCCATTGTTGGCAAAGTTTTAACCACATCTTCAATTTTAAATTTAGATAAAATTGCAACACCGTTATAAGATTTTTGACCAGATACGACCGCATTATAGCCCTCGTCAAATAAGGCTGAGAATGGAAATTCCGATTCTACACACTTTAATTCTTGCAAACAAATAATGTCGGGATTGGAGTTTTTTATCCATTCAATAAGCCTTGGCAGACGCGCTTTTACAGAGTTTACATTGAAGCTAGCAATTTTTATTTTGGACATGATTTTAATTTGAATTGCGCGATTTATGATAATTGGTATTGCTACAAATCTTTCATAAAATGAAATCCACGGATATAAAAACCTTCGCGATAATAAAGAGAATGAGATTTTTTATTTTCAGTGTAAGAATCTAAAACTATTTTTTGACAATCTAACTTTTTCGCCTTTTCTTCTAAATAAGCTAAAATTTTCTTTCCAACTCCAAGACTTCTTTTTTCTCTATCAACCACCAAGTTAGAAACTTGTAAATAGCGCCCACAATAAAGCATAATAAAAACCCAATAACCAGAAACTCCTACCATTTTTTCATCTAAAAAAGCTGCAACCATTTTAAAATCATTAGTTGTAACCATCTCTTCAACATAAGATTTATAAGTTGGAAAATCCATTTTATCATACATTTGACTAATCAGAGGATATGCGGACATCATATCTTCTAGATTATCTAATTTTTTGATAACAACTTGGTGATGAATTTTTTCTTTCATTTTATGCAATAGATTTTAATTGGTCAGCAAGAGCTGCTGCCCAGTAAGTAACTTTGCCAGCGCCTGTGCAAAATACTAAATCTCCGGGGTTAGCTATATCTTTTACAATTGAAGCCAAATCTTTTTCACTTGGCAATTTTATAACATTTTTATGACCAGTTTTTTTAATGCCTTCAATCAAGGAATCTTGACTAACTCCTTCAATTGGCGCCTGCCCTGCTGAATAAATATCAGAGACTATAACATAATCTGCATCGCCAAACGCATTACAAAACTCATCAAATAAATCGTGAATTCTGGAATATTTATGAGGCTCAAACACGCAGATAATTTTATGCTTTCCCGCCAATGATCTCGCTGCTTCTAGCGTTGTTTTAATTTCGGTTGAGTGATGTCCGTAATCATCAATTATTGTTACGCCGTTATATTCGCCAACTTTAGTAAATCTTCTTTTTGTGCCATTAAATTTTTCCAAACCTTCTTTGATTTTTTCATTAGTTAATCCAAGAAAATTTCCAATTGCAACTGCCACTAAAGCATTGCTGGCATTGTGTTTACCATAAATTGGCATTTGAATATTTTCAATTTTTGCACCAGATTTAAACTCAACATCAAATCTTATTCCTCTTGCGTCCATTTGAATATTTTTACCCATTAAATCGGCATTTTTTTTAACCGAATAAGTGATTAGATTTTTCTTTTGTTTTTTTAATTTTTCATAAATTTTTTCAACTTCCAAACTGTCGATGCACAAAACACAAATTCCTTCATCTGGAATTTGATTTATATATTGCTCAAAACAAGATTTTTGCTTTTCAAAACTTCCGCCATATCCTTTAAATTCAAGATGTTCTGGCTCAATATTGGTAACCGCTCCAATAAAACTTGGAAGATCAATAAAACTTGCGTCAGATTCATCAGATTCTGCAACCAAATATTTTCCTTTACCAATTTTTGAATTACTGCCGAAATAATGAATTACTCCACCATTTAAAACAGTTGGATCAAGTGCGCCATTTTCTAAAACCACCGAAACCATGCCGGTAGTGCTGGTTTTACCGTGAGTTCCTGCAATTGTAATTCCTTTATATTCCTTCATTATGATTGCTAACAAATTCGCTCTGGTAATAACCGGAATGCCGCGCTTTTCTGCTTCAATAATTTCTGGATTTTCTTTTTTGATGATTGAGGTTTCAACAATTAAAGAAACATCGCTGGTAATATTTTCCGCTTTATGACCAACAACATAAGAAATTCCTTTATCGCGCATTTTAACGGTAAGGTAATTTTCAGATAGATCTGATCCTTGTACGGGAATTTTAAATTCTCTTAAAATCAATGCTAAAGCACTCATGCCAATTCCGCCAAGACCAATGAAGTGTATCTTGCTTTGGTTTTTTATATCTTGAAAATTCATTTGAAATTTAGTTAAGAGAAGGAAGTAATTTATAAGCAAAATGCTTTATTGAGCGGTCAAACTAAATGGCTACATATATTTGTAAAATAAAAATTGATTAAAATGAATAAAAAAATAATCGATCGAATTTTTGCCATTTGGCAGAAAAAAAATCCTCATCCAAAAACTGAGCTTGTTTTTACAAATAATTATACACTTTTAGTGGCGGTAGTTTTATCGGCGCAAAGCACTGATATTGGTGTAAATAAAGCAACTAAGTCACTTTTTTTAATTGCTGACACGCCAGAAAAAATGTTAAAATTAGGAGAGAAGAATTTAAAAAAATATATAAATACTATCGGTCTTTATAATGGTAAAGCAGCCAATATTATCAGGCTTTCTGAGCAATTAATTGAAAAATTTAATTCTGAAGTTCCAAATGATTTTGAAAAATTAAAATCACTACCCGGAGTTGGTCAAAAAACTGCTAATGTTGTGCTGAATTGCGCTTTTGGACATTCCACTATTGCTGTTGATACCCATGTTTTCCGCGTGGCTAATCGCATTGGCTTTTCTGATGAAACCACCCCAGAAAAAACCGAAATTGCCTTATTAAAAAACATTCCTAAAAAATGGCAAAATCATGCGCATCATTGGATGATTTTACATGGAAGATATGTTTGCAAAGCTAGGAAACCGGAGTGCTGGAAGTGTGAGGTTGCAGAGTTTTGTAAATTTACAAGCATTGATTACAACTAGATAATATGTTGCAAATTGCACTTTCTAAAAATGCATTAGAATCTTGCTTATTATTTTTACCAATTATATGTAGGCTGGTCTTCTCACTAGAGATTGGGAAAATAATTTAAAAAATATTGACAACATATGGCAAGAGGAGTTTCTGGCTTTAATAACGGACTATCTACAAGAGTATTCACAGCCTTAGTGGCGACTGAATCCCCTCCAAAAAAAGAAGGTGAAGGCGGAATATCCGCACCTGAAACCGAAGTATTAGTAGCTGGAGCTGGGGCTGGAGCCGGAGATGAATTAAGATCAGCATCAACTATAAAAATATTTAGTAAATATACCATAGATTTACTAAATAGTTATTACGATCTAGGCAAAGAAAGTGAGGATTATGATTCAGCAGAGCTTTTGGAGCATTTTCGTAATTGGAAACTGCGCGATGCTTCGCCAGAAGAATATGAAAAACTTTCGCCCGAAGAAGTAAAGAGAGATGTAAAAAATACTATAGATGCGATAGTTAGATTTTTAGATGAAAGAGGTATAAATTCTTCAAGATACAAAGAAGGAAGTATATTTTACAGAAAAATGACTGGGGGCTTAGCGGATGATGATTCACATACAGGAATAGAAAGCGAATCTCATCTATCAGAAGTCAATTCCTTATATAGAAGTAAGTTTATCACAACCTTCATGAAGGAAGCCTTGGTATTTGTCAACATCTTATCAAGACAGCCCGATGCTTCCATAAAAAACTCTTTATCGCAGTTTCCACCAGTTGACGATGAACAATATCGACGCCTTTCAAAACTAAGAAACGCTCAGATGAATGCTTATATGCCGCTAAAATCTAAAGAGATGCCATGGATGGATCGCACACTCTCAGATTGTCACAGAGATTTTGTTAAAGAACATTGTAAGGGCGTACCAATGGATCCCGCTTATCGTCCTCAACTTTTTTCTGCAATTGAGCATCTTTTGGGAGTTGGCATAAAAGAGGAAGATACCTTGTTGGCAATGCAACAAATACCAGCAAACATTGCTTGCAGAATTTTGCACGATTATGCGCCACAGATGAAAACAAAGATCACAAAAAGAAGATTAAAAGATCAAAAAGATGCTATACACGCTATAGAAATAGCGAACAGGGATAAATTTAGGCCAGAGGAAATAAGAGAGGTATTTTATAATTTTGGATTTAGCGATATTAATGGAATTCTAATAGAAGAATATTTAGCGGATTCGGCCACTGGGACTTGGAGCGCAGAAAAAGCTGCCACGCTTTTTCCAGAAATAGAGTTTATAGATTCGGTTACTTTAACAAGACCCTATGATTTTACAAATCAGGAACATGAGCCTAAATCTCTTGGCCTTCTTTCAACTCCTGAAGAGCGCGTTCCTAACTTAGTTTTAAGCGACAATGAAGATGAGTGTAATGCTGGATTACAAGCCTTATTATTAGTTCGAACAAATTTAGGTGGCAGCTCTAGGCAATTTGTAAATTTTATCAGAATAATTGGTAAAAGTCTTTTGGCCAATAAAACAACTAGGCATTTTGGCGATAGATCTCCAGCTGCAATTGCCGACGCAGAAGAATCTATTGCAGAGGGAATTAATTTTTTGAAATCAAAATCAGAAAGTAATTCTATCGCAAAAGAAATTTTTGACTCTTACTCAAAAATAACTGATGGCGCTAGCATAGAATCTGACATAGGCGAAATTAGGCGCTCTCCAGCTAAGTATTTAGATACTTTGATCGATAATGAAAAAGTGGCAATTCTCGAAAACTTATTTCATAACCAACATCTATTTACAGCCTTATCTGCCCTGATAAATAAATCAACTTCACTTGATGAAGACAAGCTGGTTATTTTGGGCGCAAAATTAGCTTATCTTGGAGCTAAATTTAATGCTCCTGAAGTTATTGAATATGTTGCGAGCGGATTTACTCACCACGAAGTCAGTGATGATGAGTCATACCCACATCTTTCGCAAAGAATGCTTCTCGAAGGACTTTTTCTTTGCGAAAAAACCGTTGATGGAGAAATTGTTAGCGGATTAGAGCACCTAGTAGAGAATCATCCCGAAATGTTTTGCAGCAGAATATTGGGCGATATTTCATTATTTTTACGACCAGCACTACCAAATGGTCAGAATATATTTCACAGACTGGCTAGCAAAGGAGATATTGGCTCTATAGATATAATTATGAATCCTAGATGGGATATATTTAGCGATGAATTTAAGCGGGACATTTGCACAGAACTAGATAAATCAGGAAAAACAGCGCAAGATTTAATGGATGAGCTAAACAAGAATGATGAAAACAGCATATTTCGTAAGATTTTTTTACAGAAGACTCGCGATGGCAAAGAGATATTCAACCCTGAATTTAAAAAGGTTTTTTCTGCAGCATCTGAATATAAAGATTTAGTTAGTGGTAAAGAGGTATTAATAAAAAGATCATTACTAGATTCTTTTACTGAGTCACTCGAAGCATCAGTCACTGGTGACCTACTTTATAATGTTGATAGATTTGGATTCGACTTTACAAATGCCCTTCTAAATATAAGGGAAAATAAAACAAAAGTATTTACCGCTGAATTTAAAGCATCTCTTTCCCAACAAAGAGATGCAAGCGGCAAAACTCCACTAGATTTAGCGATAGAAAATGCTAAAAAAAATCCAAGCAAATTTTATGCGGTTGCTTACTGCATCTCATTTGATAACTCACGCTCTTTAAGCAACCCCGTTGAATTATTGGAATATTTTGCAAATAGAGATACTTTTAATGAAGATGGAGTTGGTTTATCTATTGACGCTATAATAACAAACAGCTTCATAAGGGCTCAAGAAGACTTGGAAAACAAATTAGATAATTTTAGAAAGTTTAAAAAAATTCTTGAATTAGATATAGGTGAAGAAAATAAATTAAAGCTACAAAAATTAATTGAATCATATAGGGAAGAGCTTTTATCTTCTCCGGAGTTATTGCCATTTTTAACTCACGAACTTCCATGCATCCAGGCTTCTATGGAAAAGAACTCACTTGCTGTAATTTTGTTAATAGAGACTGGAAAAAGTTCAATAGAAGAAAAAAAAGGTTATAATGACTACAGTGTTTTACATTACGCAGCTATCAGTGGAGATCAAAATCTTGTTAGATATCTAATCAAAAAAGGAGCTGATGCTAATTATGCGGCAATTTCTAAATCTAGAACGATAGTTACTCCTTTAGCAATAGCGGTTCGAAATAATAATGAAGATTTGGTTAGAATTTTGTTACAAGCCGGCGCAAAACCGCCAAGTTTATTGGAATCTGGAGAGATAAATTTAGCAGAATTTAATAATTTGGAAGAAAGGGATCATTCCAGAATAAAGCCAGCTATAACAAGAATGTTAAAAAATGCTGCCTCAGCTTTATCAGCAGAGCCAGTTGTAACCTCCACCGAAAAAGAATCAGAAATTAGTGGACTTCCAGCCGGCGCTCCTACCCTACCTCCTGCAATCGATACTACTGATAAATTCACCCCGTCTTCTATGGGTGAAGCTCTTGGATTTGGTATTTCGCCTTTCACAGCTAGAGCTGGACAGACAGCTGCAAAGGCTAGTAATATAAGAAGAGCTAGCGTTGCAAAGTCAACTCCAAGCGAGGAAGTATTACCCTCATATTCATCCCTGCATCGCGCAGTTGCGGGTGGCAATGAAACATTGGTTATCTCCTTAATTGAAGGAGGAGCCAACGTTAATCAAGTGGCACTTTCTAAATCTAAAACAATAGTTACTCCTTTAGCAATAGCAGTTCGAAATAATAATGAAGATTTGGTTAGAATTTTGTTGCAAGCCGGCGCAAAACCGCCAAGTTTATTGGACTCTGGAGAAATAAATTTAGCAGAATTTAATAATTTGGAAAAAAGTGATCATTCCAGAATAAAGCCAGCTATAACAAAAATGTTAAAAGAAGCCAATCAACAAGGAGTTGCAGCTCCAAGCACCGGAGCAGCTGCAGGCACCTCCAGTGAGCCAGCTGGCTTAGAGTTCACCGCCATTTCACCACTGGTATCAGCGGCAGGAAGAGCGGCAGCTAGAGCTCCATCCAGGACGCCTCGTGTAGGAGATACGCCAAGACTTAGTTTGGCCGCAACAGCCCCTCAACATAAGCGATAATCAATTTTTAAAGAACCGTTTTAGAACTTATCCCTAAATAATTTTTTCACATTAATTTAGGAATAAGTTCTTAATCCATCTAAAACATTACTCTAATTTCTAAACCAAAATATCCTCAATCAATAGCTGAATTTTCTCCACTCCCATCCAGCTATTGATATTAAGGGTTCCGGCAATATTTAGCGGTCTTTTATTATCCGGATCTAGTAAAATTTGTGCTAGCGGAGTATTCGCACTTCTAAAGGCAACTGCCTGCAAGTTTCCACTAAAACCAATTGCAGTTTTAGAAGAGAAAACACAGCTAATATGATCTTGATTTTGACCAATTAATTTCGCATTCATTTTTTGTAAATTACGCAGAATAAATTTTGGCTTTGCATTTCCAACGCCAAATGGCTCCAGCTTAGAAAGCTCTTTTAATAATTCCAAATTTACTTGCGCCAAATCTAGTTCAATATCAAATTCGATATTTTTTTGCAAAGATAATTCTGCAACTTTTTCTTCTAAGTTTTTACAAAAAAATTGATGCAATTGTAAAATTTTATCACCTAAAACCGAAAATCCTCCAGCCATAGCATGTCCCCCACCCTCAACTAACAAGCCTTCCATTCGTGCTTTTAAAATTTCCGAACCAAAATCAATTCCAGAAATTGAACGGCAAGATGCCTTACCTTTTTTTCCATCATTATCTAAAGCAATTACCGCAACTGGCTTGTTGTAAAGGTCTTTAAGGCGCGATGCCACAATTCCAATCACTCCTTGATGCCATCCTTTTGAAACGGCAAAAATTACCGAATCTTCCGCACTAAAACCATCGCGCTTTGATTCTAGAGACTTTATAGCTTCATCTAAAACTTGCGCTTCGATTTCTTTTCTTTGACGATTCAATAATTCTAATTCTTGCGCAATTTCTTCAATCTCACTTTCATCTTCACTAGATAAAATTCGCGCGCCCAAATTTGACTTCCCCACCCTGCCTCCAGCATTGATTCTAGGGCCCAAAACAAAACCAAGAGTATAAGCGCTTGGCTCTTCATTTAAACCCGCCAAATCACAAATTTTTCTAAGACCTAAATTTTTTCTTTGCCTTAAAATTTTTAAACCTTGAGATACGAAGACTCTGTTTAAACCAGCCAATGGCATCACATCACAAACCGTTCCAAGCGCCACTAAATCAAGTAAATTTAAAAGATTTGGTTCTTTTTTAGCATTATAAAATCCAACATCTCTCAAACCTTTATTAATTGCCACCGCAAATAAAAAACAAACCCCTGCCGCACAAAGAGTTTTATGGGGAAAATTTTCATCAATTCGATTAGGATTTATAACCGCAATTGCATCAGGTTTTTCGATAACTCCCAAATGATGATCAATTACAATAATATCAAGACCAGCCTTAGCGGCATCTTCCAATGGCTTAAAAGCCACAGTGCCACAATCAACCGTAATTACTAAATCACTGCCAGATTTTTTTAAATTTAAAAGCGCTTCAGAATTAGGGCCATAGCCTTCCAAAACACGATCTGGAACATAAATTCCAACCTCAACTCCAATTTCACGAAAAAATCTTTTTAATAAGGCAGAAGAAGTGGCGCCATCAACATCGTAATCAGCAAAAATTGTGATTTTTTTATTAGTTTTAATCGCATCAATCACATGGTCAACTGCCCGCTTCATATCTAGCAAATCAAATGGATCTGGCAGGGTTGTTTTTATTTTTGGATCTAAAAAATTTTCAACATCTTCACAAGAAACTTCTCGCATCGCCAAAGCGCAACTCAAAATCTCAGATAGTTGAAAGCGTTGATAAATAAGCTTCGACAACCTTTCATCATATTTTTTTTGTCGCCAGTTAAGTCCTAGAATGGATTTTTTTTGGTTGTTCATAATTGTGGGGTTGGGAATATATAATACCAAAGTCCATCTTTATATAGTTGATAAAACTTCGTCTTTTTGGTAAAAATTTGCTCGAAGAATAACGCTGTATCACTTGATACAGCTTATATTATTTGTCGCAATTTTTCCTCAAAAATCCTTTGTTTTATCAACTATATAAAGATGGACCTTGGTATAATCTCTAGCACTGGTTATTGCGATAAACTTAATACCGAGTTCAAAAACTAACCAACTTTCAATTCCATTCCAAGAGAGCTTAGAATAAGATCAATCATACTAAAAGAAGGATTTCCGTTTGAAGATAATGCTTTATATATAGTTTGGCGGTTTAAATTAGTTTTTTCTGCCAAATTATTAACTCCGCCACTAGCAATTGTGATCGTTCTTAGAGCCAGTAAAAAAGCAGGTAAATCACGATCTTTTTTATAATCTTCAAGAGCGGTTTTTAAATAAATTTTTCTATTTTTTTTACTTTTTACAAGCTCTTCATTAAATGCCTCTCTAGCACTTCTAAATTGTGAAATTCTTTTTTTATTTTTCATTTTTTAACTCCTTATAAATTTCTTTGGCGATACCTATATCTTTCTTCTGCGAAGCTTTATTTCCGCCACCAAGCAGGATAATTATTCATTATTTTTATAGCAAAAATAAACTCTGTAACCAACTCCAAAATGAAAGCGCATTTCATAGATAGCGTCTCCTAAAAATTAAAATCACCTAAATTTCCGAATTCTTCGATGCGATTTATTCTATCTCTAATTCTAATTACAGATTCTTTATCTTTTAGTTTTTTAAGCCAATCGCTAAGAGGCTCGCGACCTCTGTGATTTTGATAGATTAATATCTTCATGTGGTGAATGAATTATTTTTTGTATGCTATAGTTTACATATTCTAAATTAGAATTTCAAATACATAATTTATTTTTTAAATCTTAGCTCCGAGATGCGTCAGTGGGCCAAACATGCAGGGCTTGCGCGTAAAAAAACCAAAACACTCGTCATCCTTGAATCCGTAGAATTCGAGGATCTCATGAGCATGAACTCCTAAAAAATAAACTCACAAGATCCTCGACGCTTCGCATCAAGGATGACGAGTGTTTTTGTTTTTTAATAAGTTTTCATGCGTAGGTCCTGGCCAAACATGGATTTTTGGTTGTTCATATTTTAATAATTCTATATTCAATTCAACTTTCTTTTTGATTGCGCTACGTGCTTAATGACTAAGATTCTAACCTCATTTGCAACAACACTAAAAAGAATACGAAAAGACTTTTTATAAATAAGATGACGGATTATTTTATTATGTTTTTTATTAACATGGTAATTTTCTGGAGCAATTGCACATCTATTGGGAAGGTTGGTTAAAGATTTAACAGCCTCTTCAATTTCATCAATCCATTTTTGAGCTAGCCTTGCAGAAAACTCGGTGGAAATATAGTCTGATTACTCTTGTAAAAAAACTTTAACCTGACTTGAAATCAGGATTTTATAAGATTTTGATAGCATTTGTGGTGTGATTTTATCCCTAACGAATCTATTTCATTAATTTTTTGGGCTTTTTAATTCTATTTTTAAGATCAGAAAAAACTTTTTTTGAAGAAGAAAACTTCCCCTCCTCAAAATCTTTTAAACCACGATCAATTTCGATTACCATTTTATCAAACTCTAACTTCTCTTGAATTTTTTGATAAGCTGCGGCATCCATAATAACAAGCTCTGCCTTACCATTTACGGTTAAAATAGTTGGTCTACCACTTTTTTTTAAGTCCCTCATAAAATCAGTGGTATTTTTTTTAAAATCAGTGAGAGATTGAATATCTTGAGTTATATTTAACATATTTTAAAAACTTTTAAAGAATTTTTTTAGAGTCTAAAAAGATCTTTAAAAAAAAGATAGAAATTATCAAATCTTATCATAAGAAATTTTTTCCATCTTAGCTCCAGGGTGAGTCACTGCACCAAACCTAGCAGAACCAACAGTTTGTGCATATTTCCACAATGCGCCAGATTGATAATCATTTTCCCTTGCTTTCCATGAGGCTTTACGAGCAGCTATTTTAGCATCACTTAAATCAACATTGATTTCACCTTTTATTGCATCAATTGTAATTTTATCACCATCTTTTAAAAGTGCGATCATACCTCCAACCGCTGCTTCAGGACTTACATGGCCAATACAAAAACCTCTAGTTCCTCCAGAAAATCTTCCGTCAGTAATTAGCGCAACTTTATTTCCCATTCCTTGACCATAAATTGCCGCAGTGGTTGCAAGCATTTCACGCATTCCCGGGCCGCCTTTTGGTCCCTCGTAACGAATAATTAAAATATCACCTTCTTTATATTTTTTGCGCTCAACTGCTTTAAAACATTCTTCTTCAGAATCAAAACACAAAGCACTTCCAGTGAAAACCAATGCATCATTTTGCATTCCAGCAACTTTTACAACCGCGCCTTCAGTAGCTAAATTGCCGCGTAAAACCACTACACCACCACTTTTTGAAAGTGGCTTTTCTGGACGATAAACCACATCTTGATCTTCATTAAATTTTATATCAGCTAAATTTTCTGCCATAGTTTTGCCAGTTACGGTCAAGCATTCACCGTGAATATATCCAGCATCAAGCAAGATTTTTAAAATCATTTGCACACCACCAGCTTCATATAAATCTTTCGCAACATATTTTCCACCCGGTTTCATATCGGCAATATAGGGAGTTTTTTTGAATATTTTTTCAATATCAAAAATGTCAAAATCAATTCCGCATTCGCTGGCAATTGCCGGAAGATGAAGCACTGCGTTAGTTGATCCTCCGGTTGCCGCAACAATTGTTGCTGCATTTTCCAATGCTTTTAGCGTTACAATGTCGCGAGCTTTAATTCCTTTGGCAATTAAATTCATCACTGCTTTTCCTGATTGGTAAGCATATTCATCCCTTGATTCATAAGGCGCTGGAGCTCCTGAAGACCCTGGGAGTGCAAGACCAATCGCCTCAGAAACGCATGCCATAGTATTTGCTGTAAATTGACCTCCACAAGCGCCAGCACTAGGGCAAGCCGCCTTGGTTAAAGTTTTCAAATCTTCTTCAGACATTTTTCCAGCATCTCTCATTCCTACAGCCTCAAAGACATCCACAATTGTAACATCTTTTCCCTTAAATCTTCCCGGTAATATAGAGCCGCCATACATAAAGACAGAAGGCACATTTAGACGACACATTGCCATCATCATTCCAGGTAGAGATTTATCGCATCCAGCGATTCCAACCAAAGCGTCATAGCAATGTCCGCGCACTGTCACTTCAATTGAATCAGCAATAACTTCGCGTGAAACTAATGAAGATTTCATGCCTTGATGACCATTGGCAATTCCATCTGTAACCGTGATAGTTGTGAATTCGCGTGGCGTTCCGCCAAAATCTTTTACACCTTTTTTTGCCGGCTGAGCTTGTCTTTGAAGCGCAATATTACAAGGAGCCGCTTCATTCCAGGCGCTCACCACTCCAACAAATGGACTCTGCAAATCTGCATCATCTAAACCCTGCGGATATAAGTCGGTCTTAATATTATAAAGCATCGTTTTGCGCCCTTCGCAACCATGAGAATTAGTAACATATCGTGATGGAAGTTTTGATTTATCGAATTTTGTCATAGATTAAAAAATATGTATTAAACTTACTTTACCCAAATTTATTTCAATTTTATCAGCAAGTTCCAATTGAACAAGCGCAATTTTAACTAACCTTGATGGCACTTGCAACTCTTCAATAATTTCTTCAATAGCAATTGCATTTGCGCCAAGTTTTGATAAAATTTCTTGGCGAATTTTTTTAATATCATCTTCACTTGGCATTTTAATTGCAGGAGCAATAAAAGCCTCAGCTTCCGGCTCTCGCAAAATTCCAACTTCCTTAAATCTTGATCTTAGAGAAGAAAAATCTTCCAAAATATCATCAATATTTTCAACCATCTTCGCCCCTTCTTTAATAAGACGATTAGAACCCTGACATCTGTGATCAAGAGGCGACCCAGGAACTGCAAAAACCTCCCTTCCCTGCTCAATTGCAAAACGCGCCGTGGTTAGGCTTCCCGATTTTAAACCAGCTTCAACCACTACAACCCCTAGCGACAAACCAGAAATAATACGATTTCTTTGAATAAAATTTGCCGGCTTTGGCGGCGCGCCAAATGGCTGCTCTGATATTATCAAGCCTTGTTCTAAAATTTGAAAATAAAGTTTTTCATTTTCTTTTGGATAAATATTGTCAATTCCACCAGCAATTACAGCAATTGTTCCACTTACAAGTGATGAAATATGAACCGCTGAATCAATGCCGCGAGCCATTCCAGAGGTTGTAATAATCGAATTTTTACCCAACTCAAAAGCTATTTTTCTAGCAAAAGCTAGCCCATTAAAAGATGCATTTCTTGGCCCAACCACAGCAATTGAATCACTATTTAAAAATTCTTCTCTGCCTTTAATGGTTAAAATTGGCGCTGGATCAGGAATTTCACGCAATAATCTGGGATATTTTTCTTCGCAAAAAAGCACAATTTCTGCACCAAATTTTTCTATCGCTAAAAATTCCCTCTCCGCTTCTTGATTAGTTAAAATTTTAATTTTTCTAGATAACCCTCCTTGCGCAGCAAAGTCACCAACTTGCTCTAGGGCTTTTTGAGCTGAGTTAAAAATATCAATTAAGCGGAAAAAAGTGGATCTGCCAATATTTTCACTTCTGGCAAGGCGTAGCCAAGCGAACTTCTCTTCTGTAGTGGTCATGGGTTTTTAGTTTGGTGTTTTTAAAATCTAGCTCTTAATTCTGTAACCTTTTTTAATCATAAAATAAATTACAAATCCAAGAATAAAATTAATTGTTAATATATAGATCATTCCAGTCAATAAATTTCCATCGCTATGTCCAGTGAAGCCATATCTAAAGCCATCTATCATATAAAAGAATGGATTAAAATGTGAAACTGTGCGCCAAAATTCTGGCAAAGAATTGGTGGAATAAAAAGTTCCAGATAAAAAAGTTAAAGGTGTAATTACATAACTAGTCATAGCTGACATATGATCAAAAGTTTCAGAAACCACTCCACATAAAACTCCAAGCAAACCTAGAAACATACAAGCAAAAACTAGATAAAAAATAATGTGAGCCACACTATAAAATGGCAGAGTAACAAAAAATGAAATTGATAAAAAAGATACAACGCCAACCGCAATGCCGCGCAAAACCGCGCCAACAGTGAAGGCAAACAATAATTCAAATGCGTCAAGTGGTGGAATTAAGTAATCCACAATATGCCCCATCACCTTACCCATCACAAAAGAAGATGAACTATTGGCAAAAGCATTTTGCATTGATGCCATCATAATCAATCCCGCAGACATGAAGACTGCAAAAGGAACTTCATTAATAGTTGCAATATGATTTCCAACCGAAAGCGAAAAAACCGCCAAAAATAAAATAATATTTATTACAGGAGAAAATATTGTTTGATGATAAACTTTTAAAAAACGCAAAACTTCTTTTTTAAGAAGAGTAAAGGCGCCAAACCAATTTATTGACATGCTATTGAAATATTTTTATTGTTGTGTTTTGGTATATAACCTCTGGTGCTGCTAATAACTAGGAAATCAAGTTATTACTAGTCTTAAGTTATCACCCCAGCTTTAAGTCGTTATCTTAGCTTTAAGTCGTTATCTTAGCTTTAAGTCTTTATCTTGGCTTTAAGTCGTTATCTTGGCTTTAAGTTGTCACCCCGTATTTCCTTAAGTTGTCACCCCGTAGAATGACGGGGTCCATCTAGTCAAGAATTCTTAATTTTAAAATTGAAATCTTGATGAAATAGACCCCGTCATTCGACGGGGTGACAATTTAAAGCTTGAGTAACAACTTGAAGCTAGAGTAACAATTTAAAGCTTGAGTAACAACTTGAAGCTAGAGTAATAACTTGAAGCTAGATTAATAACCAGCGCCAGAAGCCATAATTTAATCAAGCGTTAAGCAAACTAATCATTTAATAAATGAATAATTTAAACAACATCTTATCCAATTTCAATTCGCAAATTGCAAATATTCAAAAT
>CAMDMO010000027.1 GCA_945902255.1 Rickettsia typhi
AACATCTATTATAACGAACATCGTCTTCATCAAGGTATTAATAATAAAATGCCAGTTAATTTGGTTGAGAAATTTGTAATTTAGAAATTTTTAAATCGAACCGAATTGGTGAACTTTTACAAGGATGACATCGTGGTAAGCTAAAGCAGCACTTCCATGTAATCCTTTGATCTTGTGATGTCATCCTGAGCTTTTCGAAGGATGATTCTTAAGCGCGGATTATAAACATCCCTAAATATTAAAACTAAAAAATGACAAAAAATAATTTTTCTAAAAAAATTCCAAAAGCCTTCACTCTGTTAGAGCTTTCGGTTGTGATTGTTGTGATTTCAATTTTAGTAACCGGCGCTTTATCAATTTCAATTAGTAATGTTAATAATAATAAAACCAAAATTACTAATGATCGCATTAAGGAAATTTACAAAGCGATGGGAAGATTTCTTCTGGCAAATAAAAGATTGCCATGCCCTGCATCAATTTTAAAAATAAAAATTACCGATTCCACTTATGGTGCCGAAGTTAACACTGGGGCTTTTTGCGGAACTGGTGCTAGCTCTGCAGCAAACACTGGAGTTTATGCGGGCACTTCTAACGGTTCTAACCTAGCTTATGGCATGGTTCCAGCTGCTACATTAGGTTTACCAAGTGAAATGGCGGAAGATGGCTTTGGTACTAGATTTGCTTATATTATTCATAAAGATTCAACAGTTGTTTGCGCTTCTCCCGCCAATTTCTCTAATAATACTTTTTGCACTTCTGGTCCAGAAAATACTTACGCTAATCAAGCTTCTAACACAATCATAGTAAATGAAAAACCTTCGGCTTCAGTAACTCTAACTCCAACTTCAAGCAATCCTGCAATATTTGCCATAGTTAGTTATGGAGCTAATAAGTTTGGCGGTTTCAATTCTAGTTCTACCACCCAAAATACTCGTTCTTCTGACGCTGATGAATATGAAAATGATGCAGGTTTACAATCTAGTTTTAATAATGCGGCAAATGTCAATAGCGCAGCTTTTGATAATGTTTTAATCGCTTATTCTGCTTCAGTTGATGGTTTTGACGATATAGTTTTTTACAAAAGCAGAAATGATATGGTGCAGGAATTTAATGCTTTATCTCTAATTCCTTGTAAATCTGGCTCTGACGCCAGTTTATATGGAGGGGTGACTTTTAGCTGGCCAGTTGCAAATTATGATCAAGCCGTTCTTTCAACCACTCTTTGTTCTGCGGCAGCAGGATATGACAATTCTGCAACTTATCCAGTTAAGAGATGTGGACCTTATGGAATTTGGGGACCGGTGGTGGTGGCTTGCACTTGATATTCATGCCTTATCAAGTATTTGCATGAATTTGTGTGTGGCGCGCGGTTGCAAACCACGCCCACACAATTCATGCTTTAAATATGCGACAGCTTATATAGATTAACAACAAAAACTTTCTTCAAAAAAGATTATCTTTTCTCTCTATTATCACGACCTGAGCCACGATTATCGCGGTTTTGGTCATTGTTGTGATGATGTCTTCTTTCGTGATTATTATGAGGTTTATTAAATCTAGGATTTTTACCTTTTCTCATCGGTTTTCTAGATAAAATTTTTCTTTCAATAGAAGTTACTAAAATCGCAAAAGCAATGATTGCAATATTCAGTGTGAATATTTTTATCGCTAAATCTTTTTCTCCTTCTTTGATTAAATTATAAATCACAAAAAGTAGGGCGATGTTATAAATTAGCCCAAAAACTTGTCCCATTCTAAAGCTAGAGCTGTAAGACTTTAGATATTTATCTTGCCATTGATGGCGATGTTCTTGCTCTTTTTCGGTAAGTTCGGAAATATTTGATGGGTTTTCACGCGATCTTTCTGATGGGTGAAAATTTTGTCTTGGTTTATTTTCTCTCATTATATTTTAATTTATTAGTTGCCAATCTTAGATCTGACGAAACTTCAAACATATCTTGTTCAAGTAAATGTCTGTTTTCTGCAAATGGATATTTTTTCATTTTGCAAAAAGCAAATGTTGTTACTGACGCAAAGCCAGCTATGAATCTGCGTATATATTTTAAGGCGATACGAATTGATCTGATGATTGACAAGTTATTTTAATTTTTAAAGTTTAAGAATCAAAAATGGTTCTAAGGGTTCAATGATACAGAGTCGGTTTGGTTTTTGCGAAACTTTTCTAAGTCATTGGCAAGATTTTTATCATGCAGAGCTAAAATTGCAATTGCTAAAAGTGCAGCATTTTTAGCGCCAGCTTCTCCAATTGCTAAACATCCAACTGGAATTCCTGCGGGCATTTGAGCGATTGAAAGCAGACTATCTAAGCCTTTAAGAGCTTTACTTTCAACCGGAACCCCTAAAACAGGAAGATCAGAAATTGCTGCAGCCATTCCGGGTAAGTGAGCCGCGCCACCAGCTCCGGCGATGATAATTTTTGTGCCATTTTTTTTAGCTTTTTCACAAAAATCAAAAAGTCTTTTTGGAGTGCGATGGGCAGAAATTATTTTGGTTTCATATTTTATGCCAAAATTATCTAGCATTTCGCATGAATGTTTCATGGTTGCGAAGTCTGATTTACTGCCCATTATTATTGAGATCATGTTTAGATTAATAATTTATTGATTAATAATTATAACCATCGCCCCAATCTGTTCGGCAATAGTCTTCGGATACATGTGATATGTATGGTTGAATTGAAGTTCTTGCAATATTGCTACCATCAACAAATGAATGTTGGCTATTATATAGAGTTCCGGTTGTTCCGCCATCGTTAGCTATTGCTCCATGGTCTCCATAAGTGCTTGTGGTAGGACGATCCCATGATGCAGTTGCTGGGTTATAAGTGTAATATCCGGTATTATCTCCATCAACATTGGTCTTATTATTTGCTTCCGTGTAGGTGCCGTCATTACATGTGCCATATAAATACCATCCGGCAGCGCTACCACCACATACATCATATATGTTAAAATGAATAAATTCACGACTTTTTAGAGTAAGGCCATTCGCCGCAAGTTTGTATCTGTTTCCTTTGCCGCAATTATCAGGATCTATACATTGACCGTGAGGTGTGACAGTGCAAGATCTTTCACATTTGGCAGCATTTGTCACGGTAGTTGACCAAGCTCCGTTACTATTGCAAGTAACATAAGGAGTATCAATTGTTGCTGCATCATTATCTGCAACTAGTAAATAGCCAGTATTACATGCTCCATAAGCTTTTGCATTAACCGCAAATGATGCTGCGGTTGAGGTGGTAACAGTTGCTCTTACTGTATCGGATATCGTAGTATTATTAGGACAAGTAACTTCTTCGCAAGCGTTAGATCCGCTATTTAAAGTCCAATAAGTTCTATTTATATAAATTCCATCACTCATACATTTAATTTGTGGAGATGCTCCTGCGGTTGTAGAGGTGGAGCCATTAGCCCAATATCCAGTAGAGCAAGCTCCAGTTAACAATGTTGTGCTGCCAGCTGGAAGCGAATCTTCAACTCCGCTTGCAACAGGGTTATTAGCTTTGTATGTAGCATGATGATCAGAAATTTCTCCTTCTCCGGCAACGCAAAGCGCTTCTGGAGCATCCCATAGACCGCCAACATTACATTTGCGGCGCATGGCATAGCAGCCATTAGTTCTTCCTTGTGGATAAAAATTGCTAGCATTAGATGATCCACAGCCAGTGCTGCTATAATATTGATAAGTTCCTGCGGTTCCCCAATCTTGACTAGACCAGTGAATGCTAACGGTGCTAGCAGCCCCTTGAGCGCTTAAAATTGAATGAGTGGTTGCACCAACTCCTTCTCTTGCATCAACGTCATATCCGGGGCATTTATCAACACATGAAGAGGAGGTTGCGCCCCAAACATTAGTTGCTCCACCAGCTGTGATAACTGATCTACAAACTCGCGCTGGCATTACTGATGGCCTTGTTAAGTCATTTGCCACTGAAGATGAAAGGGCATTGCCATATTTATCTTTAGTTGGTGGATAAGGATATTTGTAATATCCAGCAACACATCCACTGGCAGTTATTGTATTGTCAACCACGCCATCAGCTTCGCCACCTAAAGCCACATTATCCGCTCCTTTCCAATAAGCAAAACCATTATTTGAGACGCTCGCTGCAGATAAGGTGTTTATAGGATCGCATTTTGTAACGCAGGCATTTTCAACTGGTTGCCAATTTCCTAAATAATCACATTTACGAGTTGGATTTAATCCTCCAGGAGATGGGAAGAAGCCAAGTAATTGATTGCATGTTCCGGTGGAAATAGATTCTGATTGGGTTATTGATGCAAGAGGAATTGATCTTGAAGCCAAAGCCTGTGGGAAGGTTGCGCCACCTGCGTTGTTCCAAGCATTCCAAGCTGCGGTATCGGAAGAGCCAGTTGGAGTTGGAGGGCTAATTGCTGAGCAGACTATTCTTTGACAAACATTAGTTGGAGTTAACCATTGACCAAGTTGATTGCATTGTCTAGTTGGAAGGGTTCCGCCGCTATATCCGCCGATAAGTTGATAAAGGGCTCGTTTATCTATAGTTTGAGCTAAGGTAAGAGAAGGATCTGCTGTAATAGTTTGTGAGCCAGTGTTTAATGCTGAGCTGTCAATTCTTTTATATCCGGCAATACAGGCAGTTGCAGTTGCGGTTTCTGGCGCATCACTATTATCAGATTTAGTTAGGCTAGGCCAAGTAGCATAACCATGAGTAACACCTTTATCAGAAACCCCGTCATCATAACCACCTTGATAATTACCATTGGCGTCAGGCCCAGTAGTTGTAATTGAATTGCAAGTATAGCGAATGCAAGGTGATGTAACTGAAGTATCCCATGATGCAGTGCCGCTAGTATTGAGACAGCTTAGTTTTGGAGATATGTTAACTCCATTAGAAGTTTGATATTTCCAAAATCCACTACATGTTCCTTCAACTGAGTTTGCTCCAAGAACTGAAGTTGGAAATTCCGCATGTCCTCTTAGTAAGATTGGACTTGGAGAAGATTTTCCTGAGGTTCTATATTGATGAATTAAGTGAACTTTGTTAACTCCTGATCCATAATTTGAGAAAGAGGTTCCGTAAGTCGAGTTATTTAGAGAATATGTTATATAATCAGGGTCAGTTGTATCTGGATTTGGAGTTAACATAAAATTGATCGCAGAACATTTTTGAGGTAATGGTATGTCAATACATAAACCAGCCTCTCTAGGCGTTTCTTTTCTAGCTAATTGATCTGCGGTTAAATCATTCTCATCTATACTCTCTATACATAGACAATTTGGAGCTCTTCCACCATCATTGCAATTCGTAGATGAAAGGCCGTCAGTTAAATAAGGACTTGCAGGATCAACTAAACATTTCCCCTTAACTCCATTGCCTGGGTTATTGGCCACGATAGTTCTTAGTTTATTTTCAAATCCGGAAACTATGCAAATTTCATTAAACCATCCATAAGCAAGAGAGTTGGAATTGGTAATGTTAGGATCGCTACTTAATATGGTATCACTATCTGAGGCAGTAATGCCTTTCTTTGCGTTGCATAATGGCAATAATTTTCTATTGCAATAATTTCTTGTAGTTAAAAGTGAGTCGATTGGCTGACGAGCCGTTCTTGCTGTTTGTATAGCGGATTCATTTAATATGCATTCATTATTCAATTGAGTGCATTCTTCTCTTTGAGCGCAGATTGGAAATTTTCCAATATCATAGCTGCAAGTGGGGGTGGTAACATTGCTATTGTTTAAGGTAATTGTTGCGCTCTCGCTATTAGAGCTGCTAGCTTGACAGCCAGAAGTGTTGGGATCTGAATCGAATCCTTCAAAATATTTTATAACCATACTAGCGCTGCTATAAGTATTACTAGAACCAGCTGTTATGTTAAGTCGCTCAGAGCATAAACTGCTATTAATTGCAACTGCTCTAAAATTATTAATTTCTGGGAATTTTCTATCTACACAACCAACTCTAACTGGATCAATATAGTTGTTGGTAGATGGATCCTTAACCTTGCGATATAGACAAAATATAGGCCTTGCAGGGCTTCCACTATATTCTTTTTTAGCAATAATTTCTGCTGAGTAGCTGCTTCCATTAACATTGGTGGTAATAGTGGCTGATCCTAATGGGTCAATTGGAGTGGTAGTTCCTCCCAACTCGTGTCCATTATAACCAATGCCAAGACTCAACACTTTTGTTTCAGCGCCATATTTAACGGTCATGGCTGGATAGTTAAAGTCAGTTTCTCCGGTGGTTTTGCTAGAGCTAACAGGAATTGCAACGCTACCATCTCTTCTGGTAAGGGCGTTAGAAATGTAGAGTGGTGGAGTAAATAATTTTTGTGAATTTGTAGTATTTGCTAAATTATAGAATCTTGGTGGAGAAATTCTTAAGGCGGTGGCAATGCATTCTCTTTCTTTGAATAATCTTCCAGTAAGGTCAATATATCCACGGGCTGTTGTAGGAGTGCCAGCTGGGCGATTATTTTGAATATAAGGAATATTTCCCGCTGGTGAGTCAGAAAATTTTATTGTGCGCCATTCTGTTGCGGATCCAGGACTGCTAGCAGAATCTTTTCCACCAGTGCAGGTGCTGCCAGTTCCAGAAACGCAAGCTCCATCAGAAAGTTTTTCATCGCCCCTAAGAAATAAAGAGGTATCGTAGGCGGTTTGACCCTTTACATCAAGGAAAGTGCAAATTTTATTTCCATATTTTACGGCTCTTAATCTTAGATAAGAATCTGCGGAAGCTCCACCACCCATTGTAGCAGAACAGTCTCCCGAGGTATTGCCATCGGCGCATGCTTTAGGAGTGCTATCTAAGACGGTTAAGGTTCTACAAAGATCATATCCGCAAACTTGGCTTTTACAAATACTAAAGGCACAAGAGATTCCACATTCTCTGGCGCCACATGTTTCTGAGGTTCCATCATCGGGTCTCATGTCGTTCTTATATCTTAGACAAACAGTTAAAGAGTGGGTGCCTTCACCTTCTGTAAAAACAGTTGAAACAATATTTCTATGATATGCGGTAGAACTTGAAGGTCGAGACATAAGATTGCCACTGTTTCCACATAAATAGCTATAGCCAACGCCACGAAATCCATCTTCTTTTGATCCGCAATTGCCAGGAGATCTTGTGCGATCAGGAAGTAAAAAAGAGTGGTAATATCCAAGATCGAGAGTTCCTAATAATCCAAAATCTATTGTAGGATGGGCTCCCCATCCGTTATCATCTAACTGACTATCGTGATAACATATTTCGGTTCTATTCATTGATCTATATGATGTTCCGGGTGCATTATTATCATAAGCTTTATTCATTGGTTTTGGACGATGAAACCAGTCATTATTTGGATCATTTTCTGTTGAAGAAGCGTTGCTGCCATCTGTAACGCTAACAGCGCATTCATTTTCGTTGTTATTGGTGGTTAAATTGCAATCAATTGTTTTGTAGCAAAAGCCTTGGCTACAAGTATTTCCAGCGCCAGTAAGGTCACAACCTAATACTGGTGAGGATTCTGGAACCGGAGGAGTTGCGGTTGGATTTCCACCCGTACATTGATATAATCTTTTTACAACTGGTTTGCAAAGAATTGGGTTGCAAAGTCCACTTGTAATTGGCATGCCGCCATTGATATATGTGATATATTTTGTTTGAAAAGTTGATGTCTTGTTTGTAATATTAAGGGTATCGTCGGCGCCGCAAGTAGATGATGAAACTGGGCAGTTGTGCACTTGACACATTTTTCCAACTATAAGATATTGCAGCTTATCTTCAGAAAAACTATAGCATTTTATTCCAGTTCCTTCGCAATATTTTTTATCAGGATTGGCGATAAACTTTGATTCATTCAATTCATCTACGGTAAGTAAGTTGCAATCAACTATATTGCAATTTGTACCAGCGGTTGGAGTATTGACAGAAGCAAGTTGATGACATTTTCTACCGGTGCAGTTAACTCCAGCATTAGCGGTAACTCCAGTTTCTGGGCTATCACAAAATCTGATACAATCACGATTATGTACTGCGTAGTCTTGACCTCTAACTCCGCCAGATGGTAGTGGAGATGGTAAAATTGAAGAGTCAGAACATTCTTTAACGCAATTTTTTTTATTTATAGCGTTTGAAGAGTTATCCATTTGAGAGCAAAGCGGTAAATCTATTAAGTCAGCACAAGTAGAGCGTCGATTGGATGTGGAGTCAGTTGCGGTGCAGGCGCGAAGCCCCATAAACCAACAGTTAGTGCCCGGAGAAATAGTTCCACTTAAAGTACTGCAATCTGGCAAGGCCAATGCATTTAGCGAGTAAAAAACTGTAACTAAGGTTAAGAAGAAGGCGCAGAAGGCGGTTAGGTTTTTTACAACCTTTGAGATCTTTTTTTTAAATTGAAGGTTTATGTAATTCATCAAAAAGCTTGCAGAAATAGTCTCCGCGCTGCTCAAAATTTTTCCATTGATCAAATGAAGCGCATGCAGGTGAGAGTAAAATATTATTTTGAGATAAGCTATGGTTTTTTGCATCTATAAAAGCTTTTTTAAAAGCATTCTCTAAATCACCACATTTTTCAAAATTAACTGAATATTTTTCTAAGTTTTTTGAAAATTCTTCACTAGCATCGCCAATTAAATAAGCTTTGGTAATTTTATTGAAATAAGGCTCTAAGCTTGAAATTCCACCATCTTTTGCTTTTCCACCTAAAATCCAAAAAATATTTTCATAAGATTTTAAAGCATTTTCAGTGGATTCAGCGTTTGTTGCTTTACTATCATTAATAAAATTTACGCCATTAATTGTGCCCAAAAACTGCATACGATGTCTAAGGCCTTTAAATTTTTTTATCGCTTCAATAATTTGAGCTTCCGGGAATTTTTCTAAAAGATTTTGTTGTTTTAAATAACAGTAAGTAAGCGCGAAAGCCATAGCAATATTTTCTGCATTATGCTCGCCTTTTAAATAAATTTTACCTAAGTCAAATTTAGAATTTTTGTTATCAATATTGTTATGTAAAAAATTATTAACTATTGAAACACCATTCTCATTAATGTTTTTGGTAGAAATAGGAACTAAATTCGCTTTAAAATTTACATCATTTTTTAAATCAACAAAAACTGCTTTTGAATTAATATTATCAACATTAATGGCGGAATAATCACCGGCAACTTGGTTTTTAAAAATTCTTTTTTTTGCCTTTATATATTCAGCAATAGAGCTGTGGCGATCAATGTGGTCTGGCGTTATATTGAGAAAAGCAGCGATTTTAAAGTGAGCTTTGTCAATTAAATCTAGCTGATAAGAGGAGGTTTCGAAAATATAAGCAGAATTTTCTGGTAAGATTGGTAAATCAAAACAAGGAACTCCAATATTTCCACCAATTTCTGAAGGCAAGTTAAGTTCTTTAAAAATAAAACCGGTGAGGGCGGTGGTAGTTGATTTTCCGTTGGTTCCCGTGATTGCTAAAAAATTTTGTTTTAAATTATTTAGATAAAATAACTCAATATCACAAACTAGTTTTGCTTTGGTTTTTTTACAAATTTCTAAGATTTTATGTGGTTTTGGAAAATAAAGGGGAATGCCGGGGGCGAAGCTAATTAGTGTGTTTTCATCAAATAAAATTTCATCAGGATTTTTAAATTCTATTTTTTGAAAAAATTCATAATTTTCAGATTTTAGCTGCAATTTAACTGTGTTGATAGATTCAATATTATCATCTGTCGCAATTACTTTTTGATTGTTTTTTGCAAAAAACTTTGTCGTAGAAATTCCAGAAATTCCTAAGCCGTAAATTACATATTTTATCATGATC
Source organism: Rickettsia typhi (assembly GCA_945902255.1). Taxonomy (GTDB): domain Bacteria; phylum Pseudomonadota; class Alphaproteobacteria; order Rickettsiales; family UBA1997; genus UBA2645. Next base: position 9,804 of record CAMDMO010000027.1, read on the forward strand.
TTAAACTTAAAATAGCGTCTTGATAATTTTTTGAACCAAAAATGTAAGACCCTGCAACTAAAACATTTGCGCCAGCTTCAATAGCGGTTTTTGCGGTTTCTGGATTAATTCCGCCATCAACTTCGAGATCAATTTTTTTACCAGATTTTTCAATTTTTTTTCTAATATTTTCAATCTTTTTTAATTGAGAATATAAAAATTTTTGTCCACCAAATCCAGGGTTGACCGTCATAACCAAAATTAAGTCTAACTCTTCTAAAACGTAATCTAAAACATCTTCATGAGTTGAAGGAACAATTGATATTCCAGCTTTTTTACCAAAAGATTTAATTAAAGAAACGCTACGATCTAAATGAATAGAAGCTTCAGCATGAATTGTGATAATGTCGGCTCCAGCTTTGGCAAAAGCCTCTACATGATTATCTGGGTTGTTTATCATTAAATGAACATCAAATGGCAAAGAAGAAGTTTTTCTGATTGATCTAACCACTTCATTGCCCAGTGTAATATTTGGCACAAAGCTTCCATCCATAACATCAATATGAATATAGTCAGCACCAGATTTGGTGATATTGATAATTTCTTCACCTAATTTTGAAAAATCAGCTGATAATATTGAAGGGGCAATTTTTATCATTTAAAATATAGATTATTTATTTTTACAACCAGTTGCAACTAAATCATAAATTGGATTTTCTAAGCCAGAAATTGAAGGGCTTGAGGCGAACATCCATCCATAAAATACTTTTTTCATTTGCTCTTTAGATCCACTTTTTTCTTCAAAAATTTCAAGTAAAATTTTGCTTTCTGGTTTTTGATCTAAAGAAGATTTCCAGCATTTATGAGCGATTATTGTTAAAGTATTAAATTTAACTTTGTGACCAACTTTTAAATCTACTATTGAAGTTTTTGCGGTAGTTTTATTTAAAATTTGTACGGTAGCAATATTGTAGAAATGTGACGAGTCAATCTGGTCAATCACTAAATCATCTTGATTTGCCTTCACTTCATCATCTTTAGCAAAAGCTTGATTCGCAGATATATAAAGTATCAAAGTAATGAGATAGATTATATTTTTTGCGAAGCTTATTATATTATTTTTTAGCATCTTTTTTCTCATCTTTATTAAAAATAAATTTACCCAGTAAATCTTCAAAGTTAACCGAAGATTGAGTAAAGGCAATTTCTCCACCATCTTTTAAAATTTCTTCATCTCCACCGGGTTGAATTGAAAGATATTTTGATCCAAGCAATCCTTCAGAGGCAATTTTTGCTGAAGAGTCGGCCGGAAGCTTTACATCGGGACTGATATTCAATTTTAAAACAGCGCGAAAGCTATTCTCGTCAAGAATTTGCGATTCCACTTTACCAATTTTTACTCCAGAAATCTTTATATCACTGCCATTACTAATTCCATCAATATTATCAAATTTTGCAAATAGGTAATATCCGCTCTTAGCTCCACTATTTGCATTTTTCAAAGAGTTGAAAAAAAATATCGCCGCGCAAGCTAAAACAAAAGTTCCAACTATAATTTCAAAAGAATTATTATTTTTGCTCATATTTTTTATTTATTTGGATTCCATGCTTGATATTGAGAACTGCTAGCAGAGTTTTTCGGTGAATAAGCGCTTTTTGTTCCGGTTAAATTAGGTAAGTGAATTTTTTGCCAGTAATATTTGCGAGGGTTAGATGGTGGATTTTGAACTGAATAATGAATCCATCCATGCCATTCCGCAGGAATTTTTGAAGGTTCAGCGATTCCTTTATAAATAACAAATCTTTTATTTTTTTTATTAATAAAATATTGGTTACCAAATTCATCATCTCCAACCTTTTGACAAGAAATTTTAATCTTTAAGTTATTTAATATATTATTTAAGATTTGCATTTTAACTAAAAAAAACGGTTTTAAAAAATTTAAATTCTAGCTTAGAAAGGTAAGTTGAAAATTAAAGTAAAATTTAGGTTTGTTTTTTTAAAAAAATCTATGAATATGGATAAATTCAAATCCTTTATCTCAAAAATGGTATAAAATCCTAAATCAGTGTTAAAATTAAACTTCATATCAAAACATTGTCAAATATTTGTTAGCGCAATTTTTTTTGCACTATTTTTTATTATGACTTTTAACGCAGAGGCAAAGGATTTAAGGCCAATGACTCAAAAGTTATGGCGAGGCATTACCAAGGAAGATCTTGAAATTCTAAAAAAAGTTAGTTTGGCGCTTAATAAAAAAAATTATGACGAAGCTTTAAGGCAAGCTCAGATGATAAAAGATGATGAGGAAGAAGTTATTGCTGGTCAAGATGAATCGACGCAAGAAAAAAGGCCAAAAATTTCTGAAGCGGTTAAAGATATAATTCTGTGGAATAAATTTAGTGATAAAAATAATTTAGACAAAGTTTCTTTTAGCGACATTTCTCGTTTTGTTAGCGACAATGCTTTTTATCCAAATACAGATAGTCTTAGGCGCAATGTTGAAAGGGCGGCGGTAATACATAAAATACCTTATCAATCAAGTGAGCAATATTTTAAATTAAATCCAGCTGAAACTACCGAATCAAAAATCTATTTATTGCAATCGAAAATAAATTTTTTAGCGCGATTAACCTCGGAATCTGAAAGGGCTGAATTACAAAAAACAATTCAAGATCTTGCAGCAAATATTTGGATAAAAGAAAATTTTACCCCAGAAGAAGAAAAAATCTTTTTTGAAAAATATCAAAATTATTTAACTGAATCTAATCACATTAACCGCATCGACAGACTGCTTTGGGATAGTAAAATCAACGATGCTAGACGCTCTCTAAATCTTGTTAATGAAGATTATCAAAGATTATTTTTGGCTGTAATTGAAATGCAAAACTCGCCAAGATATATTGATAATATTATTTTATCCGTTCCTAGAAAATTAAGATCAAATGAAGGATTATATTATCGAAGAGTTTTATGGTATAAATCAAAAGATAAAATGGATGACTTGCTTGATTTAATGTCGAATCTTTCTAAAACATCGCAATTTCCAGAAAAGTGGTGGAGCTTACGCCGTCTTTACGGCAGAGAAATGCTTAAGAGAAAAAAATACAAAATTGCTTACTCTTTAATGTCTAATCATGCTTTGCCAAAAAATTCTTCAGATTATTGGGAAGCTGAATGGACTGCTGGTTGGATTGCTCTACGCTTTTTAAATGAGCCAAAAGTTGGATATGCTCACTTTCAAAATCTTTATAATAATGTTTCTCAGCCAGTTACAATTTCTCGCGCAACTTATTGGTTGGGAATGGCTGCTCAAGCGATGGGTGACAATAAAAAAGCGGTGGAATGGTATAAAATGTCAGCAAAATATCCAACCTTCTTTTATGGTCAACTCGCAATTCACAAACATCGCTTACTCGATATTTTGGATGCGCAAAATGATATAATTTTACCAAAAGATCCTGATATTACTAACGAAGATATGCATTTTATTTCGCATCTCAAGGCTGCGCAAGTTGCTTATTTATTGGCAATTACAGGTGATAAAGCTAATGCTGGTAAAATGTTTGAGTGGATGGCTGGAAACCTAGAAACCAAAGGTCAGGTTGCGGTTATAATGAAAATAATTAACGAATTTGGTGATCGTCAACTTGATGCAAAAATTTCTAGAGTCGCTGCTAGAAAAAATGTTTTTTTCATCAAAGATAAATTTCAAATTGTTAGAGAGGTTACGAGTGACGAATATGCGCCACTAGTTCATGCAATAATTAAACAAGAAAGTGGATTTGCTCCTACCGCGGTAAGCTCTGTTGGTGCGCTGGGCTTTATGCAATTAATGCCTGCCACCGCTAAGTTAGTCGCAAAAGAAGCTGGAGTTCCTTATGATAAACATAAGCTAGCAACCAACATAAATTATAATGTAAAACTTGGTTCTCATTATATTAAAAAATTAATAGATCGTTTTGATGGATCTGAAATGTTGGCAATTGCGTCTTATAATGCTGGTCCTAACGCAACTCAGCGCTGGATTAATGAATTTTATGATCCAAGAAAAGAAAAAGATTTAGATAAAGTTGTTGATTGGATTGAATTGATCACTTATGCTGAGACCAGAAACTATGTTCAGCGCATTATGGAAAATTTAATCGTTTATAAATATCTAATGTCGCGCAGTAATTATGACGACATAAAATAATCAAATTAAGTTATAAAATATAAATATGACCCCTTTTGATTTTGACAAACTAAAAGAAGAATGTGGAATTTTCGGAATCTATGGAAGTGCTGACGCTGCGGTAAATACAGCTCTCGGTCTGCATGCTTTGCAGCATAGAGGACAAGAAGCTGCCGGCATTGTTAGCATGTCAGGTGATTATTTTTCAGCTCATTTTGCTGATGGTTTAGTGGCCGATAATTTTAACTCAGCTGAAGTTGCAAAAAAATTAGAAGGCAATATAGCAATTGGTCATGTGCGTTATTCAACTGCGGGTAAAAAAAATGACCGCAATTATCAACCAATTTACGCTCAATTTAGTTTTGGATTTCTTGCCGTTGCTCATAATGGAAATCTTACCAATGCTAACGCTTTGCGAAATCGCCTAATTAAAAGAGGTGCGATTTTTCAATCTACAATGGATACTGAAGTTATTATTCACTTAATTGCTTTAAGTCAAAAATCTACTTTAGTTGATAAAATTATTGACGCTATTTCGCAAATTGAAGGAGCATTCTCATTAGTTATAATTTGCAAAGACACCATAATTGCAATTCGTGATCCTTACGGAGTAAGACCGCTTTCAATTGCAAAATTAGGGGATGCTCACATTGTTGCATCCGAAAGCTGTGCTTTCGATATTATTGGAGCAAAATTTGAGCGCGACATAGCTCATGGTGAAATGGTTATAATCAATAAAGACGGAGTAAGATCGCTTAGTCCTTTTGATAAAAAACCATCTAAATTCTGCATTTTTGAATATGTTTATTTCTCTCGCCCAGATAGCGTTATTGAAGGTAAAAATGTTTACGAAATGCGCAAAAATATTGGCATTGAACTTGCTAGAGAAGTTAAAATTGATGCCGATGTAATAGTTCCAATACCAGATTCAGGAGTTCCTGCGGCAATTGGTTATTCGGCTGAATCAAAAATTCCTTTTGAGCTTGGAATCATTAGAAATCACTATGTTGGAAGAACCTTTATAGAGCCAAGTGATCGCATTCGTCACTTTGGTGTTAAATTAAAACATAATGCAAATTTAGCAGTAATAAAAGGTAAAAAAGTAGTTCTGATTGACGACAGCATTGTGCGCGGAACTACTTCGAAAAAAATTGTACAAATGATTCGCGATGCTGGTGCGAAGGAAATTTACATGTTGATTGCTAGTCCACCAACAATTTCTCCATGTTTTTATGGAGTAGATACGCCAGATAAAAAAGATTTAATTGCGTCAAATTATTCTGTTGATGAAATTGCTAAAATGATTGGCGTAGATAAACTTGCTTATATTTCTATTGATGGGCTTTATCGCGCAATTGCACAAACCAAAAGAGATCAAGGAAATCCGCAATATTGTGACGCCTGTTTTACTGATCAATATCCAATTCGCTTGTCAGATAAAGAGGGGGGAGAAACTCCTTTATTTGACTTTATGAAAAGTTAATTAAAAATTAAAATGAACAAAAAATCTCCTAAGAATCTACAAGATAAAATTACAAAAATGGATTTTGAGCCTGCAATGCAAAGGCTTGAGGAAATTGTTGAAACTCTGTCTTCAGAGAAAATCAACCTAGATTTGATGATTGAGTTATATGAAGAAGGAAATTTATT
>CAMDMO010000028.1 GCA_945902255.1 Rickettsia typhi
CTAAGCAAATTCCATTTGCAGGATTTAAACGATTTTCTTCATCTATCAACCAAGGTTTAATATGACTTGCCACTAGTAGCGTTGGAATATCAATTCCAGAAATTGCACACCTTGAGTTGTAATTTGAAAGAATGATTTTTCTAAACAAGTTTTGATTTACTCTTGTTTTTACCATGCGATCTTTTGTAATGCCTTTAAATTTTTGGATATCAAATAAATCTTCCTTATATTTTTCTTCTATTTTTTGACCTTGTAATTTTGCTAGTATTACTTCGCTTTCATACATCAAATTATCTCTATCATTGATATATTTTTCAAAAATTGGCTGACACTGCTTTTTGCCGCCCTTTAAACCTTTGATACCGCGATCTTGGTGAAATGGATCAACATGTGCAAAATTTGAAAGTCTCATTGCAACTGAAGAAGGTGTTCGACCTAATAATTTAGCTAGCTCAATTATCTCTGGTGTTCGATGATGCATTTTGCCAAAGGGCAATCTTAAATAAAGATTAAAAGCTACTATGTATTCATCGTTGCTCCATTTTTCTCTCTGTGTCATTTTTTAAAAAACCATTCTTAGAGTTATAACGATCAAAGTCTCGACACTAGACACCAAACAAAACTCTTTATAAGACTAGTGTCTAGTGTCGAGACTTGACACCTTTTTTTTTCGCGCAATTTTTTAAAACCGATCATATCAAATATTGCTACAAAGCATTTTTGTTTTTTCATATTATGATTTTTAGAACTATAGGAAGGTAGTCTACCCCTTCCTTTTTTGTCCTTCAAAATTTTATAATTAGCTCTTTCATTTTTTATGATTCCAAGAATTAATTTCTTCTCTAGTAACAAATCTAGAGCCATCAGCAGGCGCATCAAAATTTTTGATTAAAAAATAAAACAGAAAAACTGCTATTACTATAATAATGCCTGAAATAAAGATTCTTATCCAAATATTAAGTTTGGTGGTAATGCAAAAGATAATAATTGTTAATATTAGAGTAGTTAAAATATATACTATCACTTCTATGCTCCATTTTTGTTTTAAATATTACGTGCGTTTTCATTGCTTAAGCTTATTAAAGATAAGCTAAGGCTGAGTCATTTGATTCCAGATACTTAAGTTTCTCTGATTTTCTAGGTGATAATATTCAGTTCTAACATCGGAAGACCAATCTTGGCAATTATACTTTCCGTTACAGCTGCCAATACCAAGCAAACTATATGGTTTTGGCTGAACATTCTGAATAGCTTCGCGCATTAAAGTATCATCAAAACCTGATTGAGTAATTTTATATTCTTGTAAAACTGACCCCGATTCTTCAAATAAACCTTCTTTTGAAAATCCAATATTGCCACCTTGAATATCTTCAAAAAACAGTTGTTCATGCGCTATTTCGGTATTTGTTTTGTCATCTAAATTATTATGAGAAAGAGGCCCAAGCCAAGGAGATCCTCTTAATGGTCGTAATCCAAAATAAGCGTTATTCTCAGTCGCATTTGATCCAATTCTTTGTCCTGCAAAAATATTATTTGCTGTTTGTGTATCAGATTGATTGGTTACTGCTGAAGCAAATAATGTTGCAGCGCTTCCTGACAATCCAGCAAGTTGAATTGCCGTTTGTCTATTCATTGAGCTATCTGCAACTGAAGATCGTAAATTAGTTCCCACCATTTCACCAACAACTCCAGCTGCGGCACCACTTGTACAATCTCCGCCCTGAGAAGCGCCTGCTGCACAACCTAATACTGCATGAAGCGCTAGTTGTTCCGAGGTACTTATTGTTGCAGAGAGGGGATTGCCATATTGATCCATCGGATGTGCAGCATTTCCAATTTCTTTTGCTGCGGCATTTGCAAATGCACCAATTGCAATGTTTAGGGCAAGATTATTTAGAGTGTTTGAAGAAGAATCTCCACTAATGGCAGATTGAACTACGCTTGAAGTTGCATTTGATAAAGCTGACTCAATTAGTGAAATTTTGAGATTCTGAATAACCTTAGATGCTGTTCTTGTTGCTTCCACTGCATTAGCTGCGTTACTTGCCTGACTCATTTCAGCAAGTCCATAATATTCAGAAACTCCTGATGCCACGCCAGCAGTTATTCCTGCAATTACCATATTTTGTAGAGATTTTTTACTTGTAGTATCTTTTAAGGTAGTTTTACCAACATCATCAACAGAACTCAAGAAACTTCCTTGAACATTCATGCTTGAATTTGTTGCAGAGACTGAAGCTGTTGCTGCGGCGCTTGAAGCAACGGCGGTGCCAACAACTCCTAGAGCTGCACCTCCTGTAATAACAGTTGTACTAACGGCCCCAATCACAACCACGGCAGTTCCAACATCAGTTAATCCTCTATTATTACGATTCCAACTCTCTGCAACTTCATTCACTGGGTTAAATAGCGTAACATCACTTTTGTTATTTTTTAGATAAGTTAGGTAGTCTGAATTTGCGTTAGTAGAGTTATTACTTGTGTTTGTAGAATTGCCAACATTCGCAAAACCCCCGTCACCCAAACCATTCCCATCATAAGAAACCACAACCCTATCAACATTAAACTCAAATCCACCACTTCCAGAAACTATCTCACTAGTAACACTATTGGTTTCTAACGCCCCATTGTTATTATTTTTAAACATCAAAGTTCTAGTTTTTTTATCTTCTGCAGTTCCCAAAGCAAATGACTGATCAGCTAAAATATAAAGATTATTCGTAGTAATTCCAATATCATTTTTAGCATCAATATTACTAGCCTGAATCACCACATTTTCTTGGGCTGTAATATTAAGATCATTTCCAGCATTTAAGTTAGATTCTGAGATATTCTGCTTCTGAATATTTTCAATTGTTTTATGTTTGATGTTATAAAGAGAATTATTAGTAAGCCTATCATCAAATTTATGTTTTAAATCATGGGCGTCGATATTATCTGTAATTTTTCTATCCAGTGAAGCGGGAAGAACTCTGCCAGCGAGGTTCTGATTTAAGTCATCGATATTTGTTAGAATAGGACTAACTACATTATAGCTGGCATTAGTCATTCCAGCAGCAAATCCAATTCCATAAGATGTTGTTTTTGCTGCTATCTCTGAGATTCCGTGATAAGATCTTGAGGTTTGGGCGTAATGATATTCATTTAATTTAGCATCTTGGATTATTAGATTTGTGGTGTTTGAGGTGTTTAAGTTGTTGGTGGTGTTTAGGTTGCTGCTTTGAATAAGGCTGTTATTGCTGTTTAATGTGATATTTTCTGCGAGAAGATTTGAATCAAATGCAGTTTCTATGTAATCTTTTGAGAAAGAATCACTTCTTTTGGAAAAGCCTTTTTTAGTGCTGCTAAATTCGTTATAACTAGAGTTGACAGCGTTTGCAATTGTGATGTTGTTTGAGGAGGTTAGGGTTAAATCGTTGGAAGAACTTAGATTACTACCAATAATATTAATATTTCCAACCCCACCCGCCACTAAATCCAAATTTCCACCACTTGTTATATTAGATTCAATGTTAGTCACATTATCAGAAACACTAACCCAACGCTTCTTCTTACTTCCGCCTTCAGCGAAGGTTTTATCGCGAAGTAGGGTGGTGGTGATATTAATATCACCGTTAGCTGCTTCAAGATAAGAGTTTTCAGCTGAGGTGATATTGCTTGCTTTTACATTAATATTGTTATTTGCAACCATCACCAAATCTCCATCTGAGGTTATGTTGCCTTTAGAAACTAGATTAGAACTAATATATCGAGCATCGCTTGTAAGGGCTTGAGATTCGCTAATAGCGCTTCCACCAGCATTAGTGCTGTTGCCATTTATTTTGTAATCAACTAATGCCATGTTATTGATGTCATTTTCTGCTGTTAGATAAACTAAGTTTCCGCCTTTAATTGTGGCTCCGATGTTATTGATATTGCCACCATTGCCATTGCTATCTTTTTGAGCATTAAGAGAAACTATGTTTCCAGCTTCAATTTTAGTTTCGTTTTGGTTGTGGCTGATATTTGGGTTGGTTGCAATATTATTAATATTCACCGCATTCATTACAATATTATTAGAAGCTTTAATTGTGTAATTAGAATTATTAATATCGCTTCCTGCATTCATAAAGATGCTGCCACCGCTGTTAAAATAATTATTAGCAATATTGATATTTCCCACAGAGGTTATTTGAATATCGCTTCCTGCATTAAAGGTTAGTGATGCACGAGCAGTTGCGGCTCTATCTTTGGTTGAAGAAGATAGAGATGTTTCTGATAGTGAAGAGATTTCAAATAATAATGAATTTTGCAAAAAGGGGTCTGACCCCTTTTGGGTGATTAAGATATTATTATTAGAGATTAAAGAGATTTTTCCAGCGGAATCAAGCAGAGTGTTTTTTAAGGTGATGCCAGAATTATTTATTGCATCATTGTTGGAAATTATTGTGAGATTTCCTTCTGATTTGATTTGAGTGATTGAAGATATTTGATTAGAAGAAAAAGCTGAATTGGAAATGTTGCTGAAGCTATCAACATTAATTAGAAGATTGCTGCCGCTAATAATTGAACCACTGTTGGTCATGTTAGCGAGAGGGGAATTTATGGTTAAATCACCTGCGGCGAAGATTGTTGAGCCTGAGGCTAGGTTTCCAATGGCATTAACTCCGTCATTTGAGTTTCCAAAAATTCTGTTTCTGCTATCAAGTGATAAATAAACTTTGGGGGCTAGAACATTGATTCCATTCACCACAATTGTTTCAAAGGTAATAATATCTTTAGTAAGAGAATTAACCTGACTCTGAGTTAAACCATTCATCGCCACAGTTTCAGCATTTAAACCAAGACGAGCAAATTCGCTAATTGAGTTATCGATTAATTCTTTGATTTGGGCATTATTTTTATTGTTGTTTTGAGCTAGAGCATCAGCAATAGAATTATTATTAACATCTTTAGAAAGCAATAAAGAATCATTAGTTAAACTTCTTAACTGATCTAAAATTAATTTAGTTTCAACGAAGGAATCGCCAAGAATTTTAGTTGCTGTAACATTACGAGTTTGACGATCAATATCTGCTAAAACATTAGCTCCGTTTAATCCTAATTGATCGAAGTAATATTTGCTGCCGAAGAATTGGGTAATATCAGTGAATTGGCTTCTAGCCTCGACTAATGGCTGGTTGGGGTTGTTATTTAAAGTGATTTTGAATAGGCCTGAGAATGTTACATTTTCTAAAATAGTTGCAGAATTATCTTTAGAATCTGAGTTTGATAAAGTGTTTTTTGAAGATGTTTCAACTTCACCATTAACTTCTGAAGCGGTTTTAGAAACTGTGTTTGATAAGTTTAGAGATGATGAGTTTTGAGAGTTTGATTTATCTCCAATTGCGCTGGAAATTGAGGTGAGGTCGATATTTATTATGCCAGTTTCCATGACTAAATTAACCGCATTTACGCCGGTAGATTTTTCTGTTTTATTAGTAGCATCAATTATTGAATTTTGAGTAATATTATTATCAATTTTTGAAGATATTGTTCCAAGCAAAAACCCTCCAGCCTTAATTGAAGATTTAGTTGAAGATGAAGCAACTTCAATTAAATGAGATTCTCCATCATGCAGTTGATAAGTTCTTCTATTATCATTTGGATCTTTCACAACATTTCCATTGTGAAAAAGATCTGTTCTTTGATTAAAATTTAATATTGTTGGATCAAGGCTTATAAAATCGTAAACATAACAAGTTCCGCTAGTGTAGCATGTGTGAGAAACGCTATTAGTTATCGCAATTGATTCATTATTAAAAGTTGATGCATTAAGAGTGATATTTCTATTGGCGGTTATTTCACTGCTGCGATTATTGAAGTTGATAGATTCGATAAAAATATCGCCACCAGAATTTATTTTAGAAAATAAATTAGTTGGATCGTCAAATCTTTTAGTTACCACAGTTTTGTCAATTGAACTATCTTGCTGCCAACCATCTTCTATTAAATAACCATAACGCGATTGATAAGGATGGTCAACCCAATCAAATCTAATTAAAGTTAAGCCAAACCAACCACCTTCAACCCAGCCATACCAGCCACCTTCGTAAAATCTTTCATTTTCGTTATTTGAAGAATTGGTTGCGACGGAAATTAATTTATAATCTATTGAATCTCTTTGGTTATTGATGATTTTGGCCTTGATGGAAATATCTCCTTCGTAAGTTGTGATAGTGCCGGAGTTATTTTCTAAAGATTCAATTTTATTTTGATTTGAATCGAAGGAATTATTTTTTTGAATAGTTAGGTTTTTTTGTGAATAAATATAAGCATTTCTTTTATTGCTGAAATTATTGGCAATATTAAATATTGAATTTTTTCCACTCCAAATCAAGGCAGATTGGTTGTTATCTAAATTATTGGTAAGATTAATTGTTAGATTGCCAGAAGCTAAAATTGCGCCACTATTATTTAAATTTCTGCTATTAAAAATTGCGGCATTATTAGAAGAGAAAGTTGAGGTTTGATAAAGATTGTTAATATTTCCATTAAGTGCATTGATGGTTGTTATTCCACTTCCACCTTCAATTTTAGAATTGTCGTAATTATTTATATTTCCGCCAGTTGCATTAAGAGTTAAATTATTTGTGGCGCTAATTATTTTGTGGTTTGCAATGTTATTGGCGGTAAGGGTAATGATATCAGCTGCAATCTCTCCGTTATTTATATAGTTATAATTATTGAGATTAATATTAATTGCAGAAGAGGCGATAACTCTGCCTGAATCATTGAAAAATTCCAAACTTGTGCCGTGAAGATTTTTAATGTTAATTGATTTTCCAAGTAATAGACCAAAATTATTATTTAAATTATCAGTTTGAAGTTCAAGAATTCCATTTGAAGAAGTAATTCCAAAGCGATCATTTGAGGTAAGTGGCTTAGTATTTTGATTAACAATAATATTTGCCACCACCGTTAAATCTTCATCAGCAATAATTAAAGAAGAAGCGTTATTAGTTAAAATATTAGCGTGAATTGTAAAATTATTAGATGATTGCAAAATTGCGGAATTTGTCACATTTCCACTAGCGTTAATATTAAAAACTCCATTTGAGATTATTTTATTCCAATTGCTCAAATTGCCAAGATTCAGCGCTAAAGTGCCGCGAGATCGAATATCTCCGCTATTTAAATAAATATTCCCATCGCTTAAATAATTATTCAGCTCATTGGCATTAATATTGAAATTGCCACCACTTAGAATTTTATTTCTATTATTCAGGCTATTAAGATTAAGCGCTAAAGTGCCGCCTGATTCAATATCGTTTAAATTAAGTAAATCATTTGCTTCAATTGCCAAATTTCCATTACTTAAAATTTGACCATCATTTCTGATATTTGCTGTGTTATTTATATCAACTTTACTAAAAGAACTAACTTTGCTTAAGCTAAAATTATTAAAATAACCAGTTAGAGTAAATTTTAAATCACTGCTAGAAAATATTTCTTTTTTATTATCTATCGACTTGGCAGTAAGATCGAATTTTGCTGCGGATAAAATATAGCCAGAATTTATTAAAGAAGTTGTGATTGCAGAATTGGCGGTAATTTTTAAATCATCTGAGGAATAGATTATTGCGTTAGGGCGATTATTAATTGAAGCGCTATCAATTATAGATTTTGCGAAAGATTTAATTGAGCCATAATTATCAAGACTTCCCGAGGTTATGGATAAATCATTTACGCTTTGTAAATTTCCAGAAATATTTAATAACTCGTTAGAATTCTGTAATAAATTTGTGGTGTTAATGTTAAGTTTTCCAGAGCTTAAAATGTTGCCCAAATTGGTGAGGCTGTTGCTGGTAATATCTAAATTAGTTTCTGTGTTATTGATATCTAAATTATTTATCGAGCTAAGTTCGCCGTCATTTTGCAAATGATTAGTAACAGTTAACTTTAAATAAGAATTGTTAGAAGCAATCACGCCACCTTTATTATTGTTTCTGCTATTCTTATTATTAACTAGGCTATTTGAAGCAATGTTAGAGCTTCCATTAGCAAGAATTCTATTTGAGTTAATAAGGCTTCCAGAGTCATTAATGGTCAAATTGCCATAAGCAGAAATTTCTCCTTCGTTAGTTAGTGAATCTAGTGTAAGATCTAGATTATTTGCAGATAAAATCATTCCATAATTTGTAAAAACCCCATGTGAATTTATATCAATATTATTATTTGAAATAAGCTTGCCGGCAAGATTGTTAGTAAAGCCATTTTGACTAGTAATTATAAGGTTTTGATTCGAAGTGATATTGCCAGAGTTAGTAAAAGCAGAATGGCTTGCAATAGTTAAATCATTAATAGATTCAATTGCTCCATTTAAATTCTCAATGTTTAGGGCGTAAATGGTTAAATATTGGTTAGAGGCGATATTGCCAGAGTTGGTAAAGTTATTTGAATTGGTAATGGTTAAATTTTGATTAGAGATGATGGCTCCAGAATTATTTCCATCAGCTCCGGTGATGCTAATTTCCTGATTTGAGGATAGAAGATTGGAGTTAATAAAATTTCCCTGACTTGTAATAGTAAGATTTTTAACAGATTTGATATTGCCGGAATTATTACCATTTAAATCATTAATAGTGATATTCCAATTAGAGCCAATAATTCCAGAATTGATAAACTCATTTGAGCTGGTGATATTTAAGTTTTTATCAGAAGAAATATTTCCAATATTCTCAAAATCATTTAAGCTGGTAATTGTTAAATATTGATTAGAAGCAATATTGCCAGAATTTATAAATTTATTTCTGCTGTAAATATCTAGATTTTGAAGAGAGGTGATTTTATTGAAATTCTCAAAAGCTAAACTTTTAATTTCTAAAGATTTGTTAGAGCCAATAATTCCACGATTTATAAAATTGCCAGAAGCAAAAATAGTTAAATCATCATCAGAAATAATTTCCCCTAAAGCATTATTAGTAAAATCAAGTGCGGTGATATTTAGTTTTTGGCTGGAATAGATATTGCCAGAGTTGGTAAAGTTACCCAAAGAGAGAGTGGCTAAATTTTGATTAGAAATTATATTGCCAGAGTTGGTGAAGTTATTTGAATTTGTAATTCCTAGATTCTGATTAGAAACTATATCGCCAGAATTAATAAAATTTCTAGAATCAATATTTAGATCATTAGTTGATTTTAATATTCCGGAATTATCTAAATCATTAGTTAGAGTAATTTTAAGAGAAGAATTAAAAGATTTAATTACCGAATTATCATTATTAGTTAAACTGCTCGCAGTAACGCTTAGGGCGTTATTCGATAAAATTAATCCAGCATTATTAATCGCAGAAGTGCCAATAATGGTTAAATTATCCTTCGAAGAAACATTTCCAAAATTTGTAAAAATTCCACTCAAGGCAATAGAATAGCTTTCTAAGGAAAATATATTTCCTGCTGAAACATTAGTTAAGTCAACCGCCCTAATATTAAGATAATTTTCTCCATAAAGTAAGTTTGAGTTATTGATGTGATTAATATTTGAAAGATTGAGGTTAAAAGCTTCGATAGTTCCAAGATTGGTTAATTTATCGCTATTTTGAATAGTTAAATTATTAGCTGAAATTTTTCCCAAATTTTTTAACTCATTTGCCTCAATAAGAATATTGGCAGAAGAGATTGCAGAAGAGTTATTAATTGATTCAACCTTATGGCTAGATTTAATATTAATTGAGTTAGAGTTGTTGGCTAAATTATTTGTAGCAATATTTGAATAATAAACATCGCCATTAGCATCAATAACAACCTTATTTCCAGCTAAAATCTCTGATGCCATATTAACCCCAACTCCTTCCCTAGTTGCGATTAAGAAAATTCTTCCGGCTTGAATTGAGGCGAGGGCAGAGGCGTCGATTGCAAAAAGGGCGCTGTTGTTGGAATTATTATTGTTAGAAGAATTCGCAATCTCTTTACTGACATAATCATATCTTCCCTCACCACTTTTTAAAGTAAGATCATTATTAGCTGCATAAATATTGGAAATAAGTTTAATCGAAGAAGCGATAATTTCGGTTGCAGAAACTAGCTCAACATCAAGACCGAGGCCAGAAACTGTAATTAGTGGCGCATAAAGATCTGGATTTATTTTTTGCTCACGAAGATTAAATCCTAAATTACCTTCATTATCAAAATTGCTAGACCCGGCAACCATTAAAAGATGAGAAGTGTTAATAAAGCCACAGCCAGAACAAGTAATTCCATTTGGATTAGCTATAATAAGATCAGCATTACTTCCGGCGATTTCTATATAACCAAGTAATTGAGAAACATTGTTAGAAGTAACTTCATTTAAAATTACTTTAGCGCTTCCGCTATTAACCAAATTAGAATTTGCAGTAACCAAGCCACCAATTTCCGTTTGAATAACCGCTCTATCAGAAGCTCCAACAATAGCGCCATCAACTCCGGCAAAATTATTAATTACCTGACCAGACGCATTAACATTATAATTGGTAAAATTATTATGAGATAAACCAGCAGAATTTGGAGCGGCAATGTTAATCTGATCAATTCCTGAAGCAGTTTGAGTTACTTGAGTATTTGTGGTTCCATCAGCGGAAATTGGAAGATTTTGAGCGAAAGCAGTTGTAAAAATAAACTGCTCAAAAAGAAGGGAAATTAAAGCTAGATGTGATAAAAAATATCTAACACAGCCAAAGAGGCTAAGATAAGCTAATGGGTTTCGTTGTGTGGCTTGCATGGTGAGTGCTTGAGATTTTTGTGGTGAAAAAAGGGTTTTTTACAACAAGTTAAAAAAATTTATTGTGAAGGGATTTTATTTTTTTGCTTGAGAGAAATCAAGTTGTAATTTGATTTATTTGAAATGTGGCGTTTGTTTAAAAAGATATGATTTTTTAAAAGAAGATCAATTGTCATTTTTTAATTACGCCTTTTTATAAGATTTATAAAAGCAATCCCCCATCTTCATCCTTGGCTCGCAGAGCCGAGGATCTCATGAGTTTTGCTTGCGGGGTGGAAAATTCCTAAGCCTCCTGAGATCCTCGATGCTTACGCATCAAGGATGAAGAGGATTGGAGAGGGGGGTGATTAGGATTAGAAGAAGCAAGAAAGGGAGCCTTCCCCATCATCGATGGTTAGGCTAATTTTCTTGGAAATGACAAGAAGAGAAAATTTATATAGTCATTTCAGTTGAAGGAGCTTGTTTTGGTAGTGACTTATTAACACCTTCCACGCCTTCCGCAGATTGACTGCCATTTGCTTTCAAAGCTGCCTTAACCGCCGCTCTTGCGCTATCTAAATCATGCGATGCAACTTCTGCTGATTCTGTTGTTGAAGGACTTGATTTTGAATCATCTACAGAACCCTTACTCCAAACAGTCTCTGGAGTTTTTTTATCCGAAAAAAAACCTCTAATCATATCGTTAAAAGCTTTAAATGGCGCTATGGCTTTTTTATTCTCAAGAGGATTTTTTTTAGGTGAATCTGGATCATCTTTAGAATCTTCATCTTCAACTTCCTCGCCTCCGTTTAAAGCTGATATTATTCTTCTTTCCAAGTTTTTAAGAGCGGAGTTAAAAAAATTAACAATTTTTGTAAAAATTTTAGAAATTTTCTGAAAAAGAGAAGGCTTTTTTTCAGAATCTTTTTCGCTATTGCCAGCCGCAGCTCCTAAATCAGAAGTTTGACGAGAATTAGCCTCATTAACTTTTTCTGCCAATGATGTGGTTTTTGCCTTAGCCTTATTTAAATCTATATTTGCAGCAGGAAGTGTTTGAGCGTGATCACCTCCTTCTGCACCACTTATAAGTCCGGTAAGTCCTCTGCCTTGATCTTCTAATATTTGACAAGAGGTTTGTGCAATTGCCTTTAAGCTTGGTAAATCGTTAGATCTTAATGTTCCTAATAATGTTCTTGAGGCAGCAAGAGAATCTGCAATATTTCCACGAGTTTCATCAAATTTTGCCGTATGATCTCTTCCGCCTTTGCTAAGATTAAAATTTTGTCCCATTTCAGCGGCTTTTGATGGATCAAAAGCTGAACTTCTAGCAAGATCTTCCATTTCTTGACCCGTCTTAGATAAGGAGGTGAGAACAGCTTTTACTTTATCTGGTTGCTCAGCATCTGCTATTCTTTTTTTAAAAGATGAAAGTTCGCCTTGAGTTCCTGGAATAAGTATTTGATCTAGTCGAGATTCTATCTTGCCTAGAGTATTTGGTTTTTCTGTAATTGCTGGTCTCATAATATATTAGAATTAGTTTTAATATTTCCAAAACAACTCTTGAATCTCTTTCGCATCTTTGCTTTTAGTTAAAGCTAGCATCAATAAAATTCTGGCTTTTTGTGGATTAAGATTATCGGTTGTAACAAAGCCATATTGATCATCGCTAATTTCGGCGTTACGAACTACAAAACCACTTCCAGTGCGCGAACTGCGAGCTATAATAACTTTTTTTGAAGCGCTAGCTTTAATTAAATTTTGTAAAGTATCTTTGTAAATATTTCCATCTCCCACTCCAGCATAAACAATTCCCTTCACACCTTCTTCAATTAAATTATCTGTAATTGAATGTGGTTGATTTGCGTAACCATATACTATATCAACTCTAGGTAGCTCTTCTAATTTTCTGACATCAAAAACACTGTTGGCTGTATGTAGTCTAATTGGATTATAGTAAAAACGAGTTTTGCCATAATATACATTTCCAATTGGGCCAAAATTAGTTGATCTAAAAGCGTCAGCATTAGAAGTGTGAACTTTGCTAACATCGCGAGCGGCGTAAATATTGTCATTTAAGACTATCATTATTCCTTTATTGCTTGCTGCAGAATCTGCAGCAACGGCAATTGCATTATAAAGATTTAGCGGTCCATCAGCGCTAAGAGAGCTTGCTGGACGCATTGATCCAACTAAAATAACTGGTTTTTTACTTTTAACTGTAAGATTTAAGAAGTAAGCGGTTTCTTCCATAGTGTCAGAACCATGAGTTATAACTATGCCATCAACGCTAGATTTATCTAATAACTCATTAACGGTTCTAGATAAATTAAGCCAAAGCCGATCATTCATATCTTGGCTGCTAATTTGTGAAAATTGCATCGAATCTATATTGGCAATTTCACTAACTCCAGTAACGCTGGCAAGAATTTTTTTTATCAGCAATTGAGCTGGAGAATATTGCGATTGATCAGCGGTAGATGCAGTGCCAGCAATGGTTCCACCAGTTGCAATAACCATAATATTTGGTTTTTTAGCGGCAAAAGATTGATTAGATAGCAATAAAAATGCTGCTAAAAAAACTAATAATTTCTGTAAATTCATATTCTGTATATTTTAAAAAATGTTGTAGCTGTAGGCATTATCATCAAATTTGATATAAATTCAAGTAAATAAATTAGGGTCGTTTAGTATGGTTTTAGCAATGGTTGTAATTACAACTTCTTTTGCGCCAAATTTTTTTAAAACCTTAGCGCAATTCTCAATAGTAGCGCCAGTGGTGGTTACATCATCAATAATCAATATTTTTTGACCCGAAATTAAATTTCGATATTTTTCTTTAACTATAAAAATATTTTGTAAATTTTTTTCGCGCTGTTTTTTAGTCAGCTTAACTTGTGATTCACTATTTTTTTTGCGCAATAAAAGATCCAAATATAGAATTGGTGATTTTTTATAAATAACAGCTTTTGCAAGTAAGGCGGCTTGATTAAATTTTCTTTTGGATAATCTTTTTTTGTGAAGCGGAACTATTGTTATTATATCAGCATTATCAAGTTCTAACTTAATTTTGTTCGACAATAATTTTGCTAATTTTTTAGCAATAAAAGTTTGATCGCGATATTTTAAATCGCCTATAATTTTTTTAACTATATCATTATAGCGAAAAATTGTAATTACTTTATCAAAAGATGGTTTTTTGCTAATACAGCGCGAACAGAGTAATTCAGAAGTGGTTTGATTATTTTTGTTGCCAAAAGGATAAGAACATATTTTGCATTTTGGTTCAGTTATAAATTGCAATTTAGGCCAGCATATGATACAAAATAAAGCTTCTTTAGCGATTATTTTGCTGCAAGAAATACAGTGATTTGGAAAAAAAATTTCCAAAATATTTTTAAAAATTCTCATTAGTGATGACTCAAGAGGTTTTATTTGATCGCAAACTTTTAGGCGCTAATCAAAAGCGCTCTTTTTCGGGTTTTGATAATCATAATTTTTTATATATAGAAGTTGCAAATAGAATTGCTGAAAATTTAGAGTTTTTAAATCGTAAGTTTGATTCAGTGCTAGAAATTACAGCGCATGGAGGTTATTTATCTGAGAAAATTAAATTAGTTAAAAATCCAAAAAAAATTATTACAACTGAAATTGCGCCGCAATTTTGTCAAAATCAGAATTTTTTAAAAATTATTGCCGATGATGAATATTTGCCATTTAAGGCAAAATCTTTTGATCTAATAGTTAGTAATTTAAATTTTCATTTTATTAATCAAATTCCGCAATTTTTATTGCAAGTTAAATCATTGCTAAAGCCAGACGGAATATTTATTGCCAGCTTTTTTGGTGAAGAGAATTTATCAGAGTTGGTTCATGTTTTATATGAAGTTGAAAATGAAATTCATGCTGGAATTTCTCCAAGAATGTCGCCAACAATTACAGTAAAAACCGCAGCACATTTATTGCAAAAAGCTGGTTTTCAAAATCCGGTTTCTGATTTTGAAAAAATTGAAGTAAATTATTCAAATCCAATAAATTTATTAAAAGATTTAAAAATGATGGGGCAGGGCAATATA
>CAMDMO010000029.1 GCA_945902255.1 Rickettsia typhi
TTTGCCTCCAAAGTAATTTCACAATCTTTTTCAACTTCCCACAAATTAGAGATTTTTTTTAAAATTCCCTCTACTAAAAAAATTGGCATCAATGATGGTGTGCCTCCACCAAAGAAAATGGTTTTAACTTTTCTTTTGCCAATTTTTGCTGCGAAAAAATCTAACTCTTTTTCATAGGCTTGAAGGAATTTTTTATAATCAACCAAGTCACGCACATGTGAGTTAAAGTCGCAATAAGGGCATTTTGATTTGCAAAATGGATAGTGAATGTAGATGGATAGGTTTTTAGTGGTCATTTTAGGTTTGTTTGTAAAATGGTAACTGGATTTTAAATTTAGCTGAAGCTGCTTCGGGTAACAATAATTACTATATCTGTTTTTATAAGGATTATTTGAAGCGTTTAATCTTGTAATCAGCGTCTGATAAATAGATTTTTCAACTCCCGCTACGATTTGCTGCCACTTCTAATTGGGTTTCGGTTTGCTCTTTAGTGCAGGCTAATAAGAAATCTATTGCAACATTATTCATATCACAATAAATAAATTGCGCTTCTTCAATAGAATGTATGCAGTTGTCATCAATGCTGTGCTACGGATGTCATTTCTTATAATTTTAGAACTTCTAGATGTCTATTTCTAGCTAAGTAGAAGGCTTCATTATCATTAACATCAAATGAAGCCTTTGAGTAAATTATTAGGTTGTCAATTTTGGTGACATGGTCACGAAATAATGCAGCAGTGTTATGCTCCCCAATTTTCAATATAAATCTTAAAGAGTATTTTCAGCAAAATTCTGTTTAAATTCTGCCTCAAATTCCATCGGGCTTTTATAGTGTAATTTTGAGTGAAGATAATTTTGATTATATTCACCAAACCACTCAATTAGTGATTTAGCAAGATGTTCTAAATTATCAAACTCATTAATCCAAAGACATTCTTCTTTCATAGTTCGCATAAAGCGCTCAGTGTCAGCGTTGCCTTTGGGGTTGTTATAGCTTGTAAAAGCAAGGTTAATTCCAAGATTTTCACAAGTTTCTTTAAAGCTTGTTGAAGTAGGTTGGCAACCATTATCAGCCATTAAATTTAGCTCATAACCGCGCTTTTCTACCTCGTCTTTGACTCCTTTTGGAAACTGGTTGTTAAGAGCCATATCAACAGCCATTAGCCAATCAGAGCTTTTACTTTTGGTATCAATTGAATAACCGACCAGTTTTTTACTACACCAATCAATTACAATCGTAATATAAACCCAACCTAAATGTTTGAGTCGAATTTTGGTCATATCAATTCCCCACCATTCGTTAAGCCTCTCTGGTCTTGGTTTATCTTTCCAAAGAGTTCTATTTGCTCTAAGTAAAAGATTTGGCTTGATTAAAAGATCAGAAATCTTCATCAAACGATAAACCTTTTTCTTATTCAAATTCAAGCCATCTTTAAACTTCAAAACAGCCCAAATTCTGCGATAACCAAAGAAGGGGTGCACTGATTTCAATTCCTTGATTCGCTCAAGTAAATCAAGGTTAGCAGGAGATAGATTTTTCATATTCCTGCTACCCTTTACCAACCCTCTTCGATTTTTTTTAATTCTAAAATAGTTTCAGCCAAAGATTGCTTTAACTTTAAATTCTCACGCAAAATTCTTTGCTCTTTACCGCTCTTTTTATCAGCTTCAAAAACATCAGAAATATTAGCAAAAAACTTATCACGCCAAGCATAATAAAGGCTCTGCGATACGCCGTAAGTAGCACAAATATCAACCACAGGACGACCTTTAATTCCCTCAATAATTATTTGGCTTTTTTCCTTAGCACTCCATTTTTTCTTCATAAAATAATAAATAATTGCAACCCAAATTCTTACACAAATTTTTTTCAAAAAATTGCGCCTTTTGCATCATCTCTGATATCAGAGATGATGCAAAAACAAATTGGATTAGATTAATAAATTACTCTTTATGTTTTTTAAAGAATTAATGGGGAGCAGTATAGCAGCCTTTACTTCCCCCTTTCACTTGAGTTGCTTCATTTACTATTAGATCTTCTGAACTTGGGTTATCTACAACAACACCTGATGCAGCCACTGTTGCAACGGAAGGAGAGTCATCTCCAACAACACCTGATGCAGCCCCTGTTGCAACGGAAGGAGAGTCGTCTCCAATAAGATCAATTGACTTTATTTCTTCTAAAGTTTGAAATGCAACACTAAAAGCTGATCCTTTTTTAAGATTTCGAAGAAGAAAATCAATTCTTGCTCTTGCTTTACCCGCCCTTTTTTGCTCTTCAGAAAGTTCTGCAGTTGAATCTGCTTCGGGTAACAATAATCCACTATATCTGTTTTTATAAGGATTACTTGAAGCGTTTAATCTTGTGATTAGTCTCTGATAAATAGATTCTCCGGCTCCGGCTCCAACTCCCGCTCCTGCTCCAACTCCCGCTCCTGCTTCAGTTTGCTCTTTAGCGCAAACTAATAAAAAATCTATTGTAACACTATTCATAGCATTAAATTGCTCTGATGCAATATAATTCAATACATTTGTTATTGATGGCGTTCTATGGCTGTGACTTCTTATAACTTCTAGAACCTCTAAATGTCGATATCTAGCCGCCATGAGGAAGTTATTATCAGCATGAATCATTGCCAATCTTTGCGCTTCGGGAGTTACATCAATTAATTTGTTTAAAACTTCTAGATGTCCTTTTCCAGCTGCGAATCTGAAGGCGCGATAATAACCAGCACTAATCATTTCTGATATTTCTGCGGGAGCTAATTTAATTAATTTGTCTAAAACTTCTAGATGTCCGTTTCCAGCTGCGCGGCCGAAGGCAGAATAATCCTCAGCACGAATCATTGCCGATATTTCTTCTGGGTTGGTAGTTAAATCAATTAATTTGTCTAAAACTTCTAGATGTCCGTTTTCAGCTGCGCGGCTGAAGGTAGAATAATAACCAGCACGAATCATTGCTGATATTTCTCCTTTGGGAGTTAATTCAATTAATTTGTCTAAAACTGCTAGATGTCCGTTTTTAGCTGCGCAGCAGAAGGCAGAATAATTACCAGCGCGAATCATTGCTGATGTTTCTGTGGGATCTAATTTAATTAATTTGTCTAAAACTTCTAGATGTCCGTTTTCAGCTGCGCGGCTGAAGCCAGCACGAATCATTGCTGATATTTCTCCTTTGGGAGTTAATTCAATTAATTTGTCTAAAACTTCTAGATGTCCGTTTTGAGCTGCGCAGCGGAAGGCAGAATAATTAACAGCGCGAATCATTGCCGATATTTCTTCTGGGTTGGTAGTTAAATCAATTAATTTGTTTAAAACTTCTAGATGTCCGTTTTGAGCTGCGGAGCTGAAGGCATAATAATTACCAGCGCGAATCATTGCTGATGTTTCTTCTGGGTTGGTAGTTAAATCAATTAATTTGTTTAAAACTTCTAGATGTCCGTTTTTAGCTGCGTCGCCGAAGGCAAAATAAGCACGGCCACGAATCATTGCCGATATTTCTTTTGGGTTGGTAGTTAAATCAATTAATCCGCTCAAAACTTCTAAATGTCCGTTTCCAGCTGCGAATTGGAAGGCAGAATAATTACCAGCGCGAATCATTGCTGATGTTTCTGTGGGATCTAATTTAATTAATTTGTCTAAAACTTCTAGATGTCCGTTTTGAGCTGCGTCGATGAAGGCAGAATAATTACCAGCACTAATCATTTCTGATATTTCTGCGGGAGCTAATTTAATTAATTCTTCTAAAACTGCTAGATGTCCGTTTTGAGCTGCGCCGCGGAAGGCAGAATAATCCTCAGCACGAATCATTGCTAATCTTTCTGCTGTAGTAGTTAAATTAATTAATTCTTGTAAAAATTCTAAATCTCCATTTTGAGCTGCGTGTTGAAATAATATACGCAAATTTCTATGAATAAGAAATTTTTCGTTTCCAGAATAACGTAGGATATCTTTAATCAGCATAGGTGAGGCATTATTATCAATTGCTGCATTTAAAAAGAGGTTAAAAATATTACTTATTCTTCTATCGTAGACAAGCTGAGAAACATCTTCTCTCTTTCTAGCAAATTCTTTTGCCATAAGATCCGTAAGATCAGAATAGGATCCTGGATAATTACTTTTAATTTGATCAAGATTATTTTTAATACTAACCGCGCTTACATTTCCATAAAAAATCACAATTTATATTTGCTTAAATTTGGCATGAACGCTAGTTTGATATTGCTATCAAAGCCCTTATTACAAAAATATTTTAAGAGTTAAGTTTAGCTTTTCTAAAGCCTTAAAAAAAACTTTCTAGTTTTTCCACGAAATATAGCAAGATTATTTTTAATACTAACCGCGCTTACATTTCCATAAAAAATCACAATTTATATTTGCTTAAATTTGGCATGAACGCTAGGGCGGAGTTACAAAATCCGCCCAGCTAAGAGAATATAATATGACAAACTCATGAGATCCTCGACGCTTTCGGCGCCAAGGATGACGAGTTTTTTTAAGGATGATAACTCTCGCCGTCATCCTTGGTCGAAGACCGAGGATCTCTTGAGGCTTGGACTCCCTAAGCTCCCGAGATCCTCGACGCTTTCAGCGTCAAGGATGACGCTTGTTAGAAAACACTTTGCATCAAGGATAACACGCGCTAGAAGACGCTTCGTATCAAGGATGGCATGGATTGGTAGATTCCTTATCGACGAATTGACGCTTTTAGCTAAAAAAATAGTTGACCTATTAAAATATGATAATTATTATCATGATTGATAGTGATTCTTAATATTATTTTTTTGCCCCTCTTATGCCAAATTATTCATCTTCTTTTTTTCGCTTTAGTGTTTTTACATCTGCAATAATTACACTTAGCGCCTCGTCTTTTGCAGCTGAAATTAAAAACAAAGAATCAATTTCTAATAAAGTTACTCAGTTACCTAAAATTATTGTTACCGCTGACTCATCAGAACAATTAAGCAGTGGAGCAATTGATGGATATAAAACTGGCGCAACTCGCAGCTCAACTAGAACCGACACTCGCCTTCTTGATATTCCGCAATCTATTTCTGTAGTAACTCAAGATCAAATTCGCGATCAAAATATAACCAGCATTGGTGAAGCAATTAGATATACACCTGGGATTACTTTGCACCAAGGCGAAAATAATCGCGATCAAGTAATAATTCGTGGCAATAGCAGCAGCGCTGATTTTTTTGTTGATGGCGCTCGTGACGATGTGCAATATTTTCGTGATATTTATAACATAGATCGCGTAGAAATTTTAAAAGGACCTAATGCCATGGCTTTTGGTCGCGGTGGCAGCGGCGGATTAATTAATCGCGTTTCAAAAACTGCCGATGGTAACAGAATAAGACAAGTAACTTTACAAGGCGGATCTTTTGATAATCGCCGCGCCTCAACTGACATTGGCGATAAAGTAAATGATAAATTATCACTTCGCCTTAATGCTGTGTATGAAAAATCAGGAACTTTTCGTCAATTTGGCAATTTAGAGCGCTATGGAGTTAGCCCTACAGCCACAATAAGTTTGGGCGATAATACTGATCTTAAAGTTGGCTATGAACATTTTCACGATAGTCGTTTTAACGATCGTGGAATTCCTTCACAAAATGGCACAGCTTACAAAACCAATCCTTCAACATTTTTTGGCAACCCAAATTTGAATAACTCTGATGCCACAATAAATTCAGAATTTGCCACTCTTAGCCATGAATTTTCACCAACATTAAAAATACGAAATTACACTCGCTATACAGATAATGTGAAATTTTATCAGAATGTTTATGTGGCGGGCTCTGTAAATAGCTCTACTAACAACCTGAATATATCGGCTTATAATAATGCGGTAAAGAGACAAAATTTTACCAACCAAACTGATATAACTAAGAAATTCTCAACCGGATCTTTTTCTCACACCGCTTTAATTGGCGCGGAAATTGCAAAACAAAATTCACAAGCATTTCGCAATACCGGCTTTTTTAATAACACTTCAACAACAACTAGCGTGTCAGCAAGCAATCCTATCACGCTTACTCCTATAACATTCCGCCAATCAGCAACTGATGCCGATAACACATCTGAAGTAAATATTTATGCGGGTTACATTCAAGACCAGGTGGATATTTCAAAATATTTACAATTAACCGCAGGATTGCGTTATGATATTTTTGAAATGAAATTTCACAATGACCGTACCAACCAAGATTTTAGTCGCACTGATGGCCTATTTTCACCGCGCGCTGGAATTGTGTTAAAACCACAAGATAATTTATCAATTTATACAAATTATAGCGTAAGTTATCTTCCAAGCTCTGGCGATCAATTCTCAACTCTAACCGCACAAACTCAGGCCTTAAGACCAGAAAAAATTCAAAATTATGAGATTGGAACTAAATGGGATGTAACTCAGAAATTAAATTTATCTGCCGCTATTTATCAACTGGATCGAACCAATACTCGAGCTCCAAATCCGGCAAATCCAACAGTTGATTTTATTCTAACCGGCGCAACCAGAACGCGCGGCGTAGAATTTAGCTCAACTGGAAAAATTACAGATAAATGGCAAATTATTGCGGCTTACGCTTATCAAGATGCAATAATATTAAAGCCAGTTGCAGCATCAACTGCTGGAGCAACAATTCCTGCCGGCAATAAAGTGGCGCTAGTTCCAAAAAGCATGAAATCTCTTTGGAATAAATATGATTTAACCGAAGCATTCGCCGCCGGTCTTGGAATTATCAACCAATCAAATCAATATGCAGCAGTAGATAATAGTGTAAAACTAAAAGGTTTTACTAGATTTGATGGAGCACTTTATTATAAGATTAATCCATCTTATCGTCTGCAATTAAATGCCGAAAATTTACTTGGCACAAAATATATACAAACCGCCGACGGCAATAATAATCTTCAACCCGGATCGCCTAGAGCGGTTAAGGTTTCTTTGATTGCTAATTTTTAAAAATTTACAAAAACATGCTTCAAATCGCAATTGTAGTTTTTCGCGAAATTCTTGAAATATCATTGATTTTAGGCATTCTTAGCGCTGCCACTAAGGAAATTGAAGGTCGTACTAAGTGGATTTTAAGTGGCTTAGCTTTAGGAATTATAACATCCGTTATTTTAGCTTTTTTTACTGATAATATTTCTAATGGCCTAGATGGTTTAGGCCAAGAATTTTTTAATGGCTTAGTTTTGCTTTCCGCAGCCTTCATGATTTCATGGACTACATTATGGATGCAAAAACACGCCAAATCAATTTCTGGCGAATTAAAAAGATTAAGCAATTCAATTCGCGAAGGCAAAAAACCACTTTATGTTTTATCTATCGTAGTATTTTTCTCCGTACTTCGTGAAGGCACTGAAATTGTGCTTTTTTCTTACAGCTATTATTTATCTAACACCTCAATTACTAATA
Source organism: Rickettsia typhi (assembly GCA_945902255.1). GTDB lineage: Bacteria > Pseudomonadota > Alphaproteobacteria > Rickettsiales > UBA1997 > UBA2645. The sequence continues at coordinate 7,427 of CAMDMO010000029.1, forward strand.
TCATCACAGGAATTATTGTTGGAACAATTCTTGGCGCAGCGGCTGGAATCGCTCTTTATTTAGGAATTATTAAAGCTTTCGGCAAATATTTTTTTACTATAACTACTTGGCTTTTAGTTTTTTTATCATCTGGAATCGCCGCTCAAGGAATTGGCTTTTGGATAAATGCTAATTTAGTTCCTGCATTGGGAAATCCAATATTTGATAGTTCAGAAATTCTTTCTCAAAATAGTTTGTTTGGTAAATTTCTTCACATATTTTTTGGTTATCTTGATCAACCAACTGGAACGCAATTAATAATTTACTTTGCTAATTTACTGGTCTTAATTGTTGGTTTAAAAGTGGCAAAAAAAATGTAATTTACCATGTCAAAAACTAAAAAAGCTTTTACACTCGTTGAACTTTCTGCCTCCATCTTAATTGTTGGCTTGTTAATTGGATTAATATATAAAACCCTAAGATTTAACAGTAGCGCCTCACTTACAGCGGCACAAATTTTAACCAAAAACTCGCCCGTTGCTTCAACAAAAAATTTAGCAATTTGGTTTGAAACCACTTCAAATAAAGCAATTATTAGCGCTAGCAATGGAGATACTCCAGAAGATGGTGATAAAATTTCATCTTGGATTGAAATCAATCCACAAAATATGCAAAAAACTACCGTAGCTCAAGCCACTTCTGGCAATCAACCAACTTATGTGCGAGACGGAATAAACAAATTACCAGTTGTAAGATTTGGCACTGGCGGCCTTGGTTCTGGCGGTACTGGACTTTCATCAAGCTTTACTAGCCTTGCTCCGCAATTACCAATCAGCGCCTTTATTGTTATGAAAAAAACAGCTAATGAATCAAATAGCGCTGCAGGAATTATTATTGGCACCTCTGGCGGTTGGGAAATTGGCTGTCACAGAGATGATGTAACCATGTTATCACTTACAAGCGTTGATAGCGCTCATTCTTCAGATTCAGCAAATGATTGCTCTGCAGATAATATTCCAAAAATATTTAGCTATATTGCAAAATATGACGGCACAAATGCCGGCACTTACAATTATTATAAAAATGGCACTGAACTTTCTTACGCATCGTCAAACACTTATGGCTCTAGTGGGAAAGTTACAGGAACTTCTACAGCCCTAGTTATTGGCGACGGAATTGCTGCTAGCGATATTGGTGAAATTATTGTAATTAATCGCGATATTTCTACCGAAGAAAGGCAAAATATTGAGAGATATTTATCGAAGAAATGGGGAATTAAATTGCAGTAATATTTGCTGATGAACATATGGGCGCGGTTAAAAACCACGCCCAGCAGAAGTGATTAGGCTAGTAGTTAATTTCTATTTTTTAAAAACTCAATCGCTCCATAGCTAATAACCGCCGAAGCTCCCGCCCTTTTAACTGCAATTAAACTTTCTAAAAAAGCCAAGTCAAAATCAAAAGCACCAACTGCCGCAGCTTGTTTTAACATAGCATATTCACCACTAACTTGGTAACCAATAATTGGTAATTTAAAATTTTGTGAAGCTTCTTTAATAATATCTAAATAAGTCATTGCAGGCTTTACAATCAACATATCTGCGCCCTCACCCACATCTAGCGCAATTTCACGCATCGCTTCATTGGAATTTCTAAAATCCATCTGATAATTTTTTTTATCAGATTTATTAAGATTTTTTACCGATCCAACCGCATTTCTAAAAGGCCCATAAAATGCTGAAGCATATTTTGCAGCGTAAGACATTATTGAAACATCAATAAAACCAGAATCATCTAATGCATCGCGAATCGCGCCAATTCTGCCGTCCATCATGTCAGAAGGAGCAATTATATCGCACCCCGCTTCAGCTTGCACCAAAGCTTGAGAGCATAAAATATCAATTGTTGCATCATTTAAAACATGACCATTTTCATCAATTAAACCGTCATGACCGTGAATTGTGTAAGGATCAAGCGCCACATCACAAATTACACCAATTTCTGGCACGGCATTTTTTATTGCCTCAACCGCGCGACAAATTAAATTTTTTGAATTTATCGCCTCTTTTCCATCAAGGGTTTTTAGCTTTTGATCAATTACAGGAAACAGCATTAGAGCAGGAATGCCAAGGCTTTTAGCCTCTTTTGCTTTTTTTACGATTAAGTCGATTGAAAAGCGCGAAACATCTGGCAAATTAATAATTTTTTCTTCTTTATTTTTTCCCTCAATTACAAAAAGCGGTAAAATTAAATCACTTGGCAAGATTGCAGTTTGAGCAGTTAAATCGCGAATCCATTGCGATTTACGATTGCGCCTTAAGCGAGTTCTTGGGTAAGATTCGTTATAATTCATATTTTCTTTGAAATTCAGGTAATATACATCTAGCCTTTCTAGCATCCAATCATAATTCAACCATTTTTAAGATCTATGAAAAATATTTTAGCTGAAATTTATCAACATAAGCTAATTGAGGTTAGAAACCGCAAAAAAGAATTTTCTGTGCAAGAAATTTGCGCCCAAACCAAATGCTCTGAGAGAAAAATTAAAAATTTTTTTCAAGCTCTAAAAAATAAAAATGATGCGATTGAAACTGGCTTGATTTGTGAAATAAAAAAAGCTTCCCCTTCTCATGGATTAATTCGCGAAGATTTTAATCATATTGAAATTGCCAAAGCCTACGAAGAAGCTGGCGCAACCTGCCTATCAATTTTAACTGATGAAAAATATTTCATGGGTAAAAATCAATATTTGCAGGAAGTTGCGCACTTCACTTCTCTGCCAATTTTACGAAAAGATTTTATTGTCGATACTTATCAAATTTATGAAGCAAAAATGCTTGGCGCAGATTGCATTTTGCTAATAGTTGCAATGCTAGATGATGATAAATTGCAAGAACTGGAAAAATGCGCTTTCGATATTGGATTATCGGTTCTAATTGAAGTTCATAATGAAGCTGAATTACAGCGCGCCTCTAAGTTAAAAAGCAAATTACTTGGAATTAATAATCGTGATTTAAAAACTCTGCAAGTTGATCTAAAAACCTCACTAGATTTAGCAATTCAAGTGCCCGATGATTATATTTTAATCAGCGAAAGCGGCATTAAAGATGGCTTGGATATTGAATTATTAAAACAAGCTGGTATCTGTTGCTTTTTGATCGGCGAACATTTTATGAGACAAAAAAATATCGCTGACGCGGTTAAAAAATTATTAAATTAAACTAGATTTTATATGGCAAGAGATGGCGCTGGTCAATCAAGATTACGAGTTGTAGTTGATGTAGAGGAAATGCTTAAAAGAATAAATGAATCCGATAGAGCGCGCGAGGCCGCCGAAGAAGCGGCTAAGGAAGCAAATAAAAGAATGCAACATCTTGAAAGACTGCAGCATCTTGAATCTGAATTATCAACGCGTGAAGCCGCTATTTTAAAACGTGAAGCTGCTATTTTAGAGCGCGAAGAAGCAAGTAAGGCTAGAATATTAGCGGCCGAAGCAGAAGCAGAGTCAAAAGCTCAGCAAGATAGAGATGAGATTGCAAGAATATATACTGCAAAAATGCTGAAAGAAGAAGAGGCTAGTCTAGCAAGAATAAAGGCTAGCGAAATAGATAACTCTACTCAACTAAAAGATATTAAAAAAGAAATTGCAATTCTAGAAGGGTTTTTCGAAACAAGACGAGTAGAACTTACTAAAAAACTTGATAGAGAAATTGAAGATTTAACAAGAAATAAAAATGCTCTTGTTGCAGAAATAAATGCTCTTGTTGCGCAAATAACAGAATTAAAAGCGCAAAAAGATGTCGTGCCTTCAGCTGCCTCAGTAACAGAAGAATCAGAACCTACTATGTCTAGCGCTACAGCTGGTGCCGGAGCTGGAAGCGGATCTTCCACCGCTACCTTTGACGAAAGCACTACCACAACAGCAAGCGCCGCAGATTCAAGACCAACCCTAGAAGAGTTGTGTAGATCTTATGTTGCAAAAGCTGAGAAGATGAAATCCAGAGAAAAAATGGATTTTTTTAATAAGCTTTTTTTGAATGGTCGCACAAATTATTTAACAAATACTGACGATGATTATTATAATCTTACATTAATTGACGCCGCAATGAAAGCAGCAACAATTTCTCAGGTAAATCTAGCTGAAGGAATTTCTAGATCTGCATCAGGCAATTTACCAATTTTAGAAAAATTACTAGAAACTGTCGAAAAATATGGGGAACATAAATTAGAGGATGGAGGCTCAATTCTTTCTACAAGAGATAAGGGCGCGCTATTATTTAGAACTATCGCCAAATATCAAAATATAACAACATGCCTAAGGCCAGATTCCGATTCTCCTCCATCAAGACTCTTTCGTAAAATTATAGATGGCTTAAACATAGATGGATTGACGGGAGATCTTATGCGCAATCCAAGAATAAATTGCGCAGTTACTATTTTACTAAAATATCCCATAGATTCTCTTGGAATAAGAGAAATATTAGATGAAGCCAGCAGATCAAAAGATGAAATAAAAAAAACATTATGTTCAAAGATTAAAGTGGTCTTGGAAGCTTGCGAATATAAGGCAGTAAGCCCAGTTATTCCAGCACCCAAAGAATCAGCTTATTTAAGTAGGGCGAATGAAATACTAAAATCAATACCGGCGGCGATAGCGAAAAGTGATGGCGTATCTGGCCTCGCCTCAGCAGCTCATGTAACAGATAGAGTAGCTTAAAAGAGAAAAAAGTAAGGGGGTCTTGACGCAGAGCTTACGCATCACCTCCATTGCGATGCTTAAAGGCGCTAATTTGGAATAAAAAACCTCGAAACTCGTCCTAGAGCTGGGCGTGGTTTGCAACCGCGCCCACTTACTTCATACAAAAATTTAAGATTTTATAATTACTTAAGCTTGGCATGGGGCGAAGTTACAAACTTCGCCTAGCTGAAGTGGTGTTGTCTGTTTTTATTTGACAATATCTCGGCTGTAAAATCGAAACTTTTGACTTAAGCAAATCACGCCTTATAATCAACATCATCAATTCTCGCCTTAGCAAAATATCATTAATCATGTTTAAAATCGCCATAATCGGTCGCCCAAATGTTGGAAAATCAACTTTATTTAATAAATTAGTTGGCAGATCGGTTGCTATAACTGACAACACTCCCGGAGTGACTCGTGATCGCAAAGAAGCGAAGGCAAGGCTTGGTGGGCTTGAATTTATGGTAATTGATACCGCTGGCTTGGAAAATAACATCTCTGATCAATCGCTAGAAAAAAGAATGGTTGAACAAACCGAAGTTGCGGTTATTGACGCCGATCTTTGTTTATTTGTGGTTGACGGCAAAGAAGGAATTACAATTGCTGATCTTCATTTTGCAAAATGGTTAAGAAAATTAGATAAAAAAACTATTTTAATTGCCAATAAATGTGAAAATTTAAATGAAGCAGTTTTTGAAAAAGAATATTACAAATTAGGCTTTGACAAACCTACGGCCATCTCAGCTGAACATAAATTAGGTTTTGGTGATTTATATGACAAAATTGCTCCTGAAATTGAAGAATATGAAAAAAATTTTAGTGAAGTAAATATCGATAGTGATGACGAAAGAGCCTTACTGCAAGTTGCAATTGTTGGTCGCCCCAATGCAGGAAAATCAACTTTTTTAAATAAAATTTTAGGACAAGAAAGATTAATTACTGGCCCAGAAGCTGGAATTACACGCGATGCAATTGCAATTGACCACGAATTTATGGGTCACAAAATTCGCTTCATTGACACTGCGGGAATTAGAAAAAAAGCCAATATTACTCAAAAATTAGAAGAGCTTTCAAGTCTTGATAGCTTTAGAGCAATCAGATTTGCACAAGTTGTAATATTATTAATTGATGCGAATTCATTACTTGACCATCAAGATGTGGCGCTGGCTGGCGAAATTTTAAAAGAAGGTCGTGGCTTAGTTTTTGCAATTAATAAAATTGATTCTGTAAAAGGCGACAAAGAAACTTTCATGCGCGATGTTAGGAAGCAATTACAGTCTCTCTTCCATGAAATTGAAGGCGCTGCAATTCTTGGAGTATCTGCAAAAACCGGATATAATATTGAAAAAACCATGGAATTTGCGCTAAAAACTTATGAGCAATGGCAAACTTATATTCCAACTAGCAAATTAATTGAATGGCTAAAAGTTGCTGAAGCAAAACACGCTCCACAACTTTACAAAGGCAAGGCCATTAAATTAAAATATGCCACGCAAATTAAAAAACGCCCACCAACTTTTGCGGTTTTCACCAATCACCTCAAGCCTTTGGAAGGATCTTACAAAAGATATTTAATTAATTCACTGCGCGAACATTTTGATTTAAGTTTGACGCCAATTAGAATGGTATTAAGAAAAAGCGATAATCCATTTTCTGAAAAAACTGAAAAAACTTTTTCAAAAAAAACGCATAAGAAGCGTTAGTCAAGGTATTTAGTTTCATGTTTTAACCTACCTACCTCTGGCGCTAGTTATTGTAACTAAGGAATAGAACTGCTCCCCAATTTCAACCCCATCCAACCATAGACTTTTTTCCTCAAATTATTTAATAATTCAATTAAAAAACAAAGGGAAAAATGTCAAAAAATATAAATCAATTTAGTTCCGATTTTAAGCTAAAAGTAGTTTTAAAATATTT
>CAMDMO010000030.1 GCA_945902255.1 Rickettsia typhi
TAAAGCCCAAAATTACCAAAAAATCCTAATTTTGCGACAGTCTCGTTTAGTAGGGGTTTACCCTATTTATACCCCTAAACCTGTTTAGAATTCATTTTAATTGTGGAAACCCCTAATTCAGAACTAAAAAAACGAATCTTATTTACGATCTTCATTTTGCTCGTCTATAGATTTGGTACATTCGTACCAATTCCAGGCATCAATATCGAAGTATTGAAAAAGATTTTTAGTAGTGGCGCAGCTAACATGTTTGGCATGATCAATCTTTTCTCTGGTGGAGCCTTAGAAAGAATGAGTATCTTTGCGCTTAACATCATGCCATATATCACCTCATCAATTATAATGCAACTCTTGACTTCTATGCATAAAGGCTTAGAGGCTCTAAAAAAAGAGGGAGATTATGGTAGAGCAAAAATCAATCAATATACTCGTTATTTAACAATAGTTTTATCTATATTTCAGTCTCTTGGCGTATATTACGCACTTTCTGGAGCAGAAAATAACGCCTTTATTTCAGATTCAAGAATTTTTCTTTTGACAACTTGTGTTAGCTTGGTTGGTGGCACGGTAATGTTAATGTGGTTTGGTGAAAGAATTACCACCTCTGGAATTGGAAATGGAATTTCTTTAATTATTTTTGTTGGTATCGCCTCCTCTCTTCCTTCAACGGTTGTACAGGTATTCGATTTATCTAAAACCGGAGTTTACTCTTGGTTTACAATTATTTTATTCTTCGCCTCTTTTGCAGCCTTTTTAATGCTAGTTTGTTTTGTTGAAAAAACTCATAAACGCATTAAAATTCAATATCCTAATGGCGCTATGATGAAAGCTTCAGGCATGAATGACTCATCATTTTTACCGTTGAAAATAAATATTGCTGGGGTTATTCCTCCGATTTTTGCAAGCTCAATTTTAATGTTTCCAGCTGCCCTAACTCAATTTACGGGAGCTGATAGCGAGTTTTTAGCTTCAACCCTTAGAAGAGGTGGATCGCTTTATTTAATATTATTTTCAGCATTAATTTTGTTTTTCTCTTATTTCTACTCTTCAATCATATTTAACACTGAAGAGGTTTCAAATAACTTAAAGAAAAGTAATTGTTTTATTCTTGGTATTAGACCTGGAGCCAATACCTCAAACTATTTAGATAAAATAGTAGCTCGCTTAACACTGATTGGAGCAGTTTACTTAATTTTTGTTTGTATAGTTCCTGAAATTATGATAACCCGCTATTCAATTCCACTTCATGTTGGTGGTACTGGAATTTTAATTATGGTTAATGTGGTTTTAGATTTGGTGAACCAAGTTCAATCACATTTATTTGCCTCTAAATACGGCTCAGGCCCTAAAAAAAGAAGGGTTAGGGTTAGATCATGAATTTAATATTTCTAGGCGCTCCAGGGTCAGGAAAAGGAACTCAAGCAGCTATTCTTGCAAAAGAACTAGCTATTCCAGCAATTTCTACTGGAGAAGCTTTGCGTAAAGAAGTTGAACAAAAAAGTCAGATTGGTGTAATTGCTAAATCTTATATGGAATCGGGAAAATTAGTTCCTGATCAAGTAGTGGTTGATATTATTAAAAACCGTATAGCGACATCTGATTGTAAAAATGGATTTATTCTTGATGGCTTTCCAAGAAATATGGATCAAGCTCTTGTTCTTGAGAATATGTTAAATTCAGTTAATAAAAAAATTAAAATTGTTTTTAATTTTGAAGTCAGCGAAGATGTTTTAATTAAAAGAATTGCTGGTCGCTTTTCTTGTAAGAATTGTGGCGCAGTTTATAATCGCTATTTCAAAACCCCTGTCGTTGAAGGTGTTTGCGATAGCTGTCAATCGAATAATTTTGAAAGTAGAGCTGATGATAATGCGGAAACTGTGAAGAACAGATTGAAGGTTTATCATGAGTCAACTTTCGAATTGATTGACTTTTATAAAAAAAAGAACTTGCTTATTTCAGTAGATGCTTTAAAAAGCGCCCCCCTCGTTTCTGAGGAGCTGATTTATGCAATTACAAAATTTTCAAACGAAATTGTAAAAAGCGAATAGTTTAATTTATTATTTTGTCAAAAGATATAATCGCCATAACTTACGGCGAGTAAGTCTTTTTTCAATTTATTAAAAATTTAAATTATTCATTATTTAAAAAATATTTCGTTAATTAATAACTTTTTAAGAGGGCTTTACCTTGGCTAGAATCGCTGGTGTGAACATTCCAAAAGATAAGCGTTTTGTTATCGCTTTAACTTATATTTATGGAATTGGCAGAACTACTGCTGATAAAATTTGTCAAAAACTAAAAATTGATCTTGCTTCAAGAACTCATCAAGTGAGTGAAGATAAGCTTGCACAGGTAAGATCTTTACTTGAAAAAGAATATCCAGTTCTTGAAGGTGATTTAAGAAGAAAAGTTTCTTCTAACATCAAAAGACTTGCTGATATTGGATGCTATCGCGGTATTCGACATGTAAAAAAACTTCCAGTTCGCGGTCAAAGAACTCATACTAATGCTAAGACTCGTAAAGGCAGAGGCGTTGCCATTGCTGGTAAGAAAAAAGTAACTAAGTAATTTTAAATTATGACTGAAACTAACGAAAAAAAATCTGCTACCAAAACTTCTGGTGGCAAAAGCTCAAAGAAAAAGAAAAATATCGTAAATGGTGTTGTTCACGTTCTTGCTAGCTTCAATAACACTATGATTTCTATCAGTGATTTACAAGGCAATATTATTTGCTGGTCATCTGCTGGAAAACATGGATTTAAGGGATCAAGAAAGGCTACTCCTTATGCCGCTCAGGTTGCAACTCAACATGCTGTAAATGCAGCAAAAGAATGTGGACTGCAAAATGTTACTGTTGAAATTAAAGGACCTGGAGTTGGAAGAGAGGCTTCTCTTCGCGCGCTTCAAGCTGCTGGAATTAATGTTACTTTGATTAAAGACATTACCTATCATCCTCATAATGGATGCAGACCAGCAAAAAGACGTAGAGTGTGATTTGTTATACCTCTAAGCAAGCTCGCTGAAATATTCGAGCAATTTTACAAATGTCGATTACACGACAGAATTTTTGATTTTTTAACCAAATTAATTTGAATATGGCGATCTTAAAAGAAAGTTGGCAGCTCTTAACAAAACCAGCCTCTATTGTTGTTAAAGACGGTTATGACAATGTTACAAAATCTGTAATTGTTATGGAACCTTTCGCAAGAGGTTTTGGAAATACACTTGGTAATGCTTTGAGAAGAGTATTGTTATCATCAATTAATGGCTTTGCCGTTACTTCTATTAAAATTGAAGGCGTTTTGCATGAATATAGTGCAATTGACGGAGTTAAAGAAGATGTTCTTGATATTATCATGAACCTTAAATCTTTGGCGATCAATAAAGATGAATCTTCTTCTTGCATACTAAAACTATCTGCAAACAAACCTGGTCCAGTTTATGCTGGAGCAATTGAAGCTCCTGCTGGCGTCGAAATCATGAATAAAGATCTTATAATTTGCACCCTAAATAAAGGCGCTAAGATTGACATGCAAATGGTTGTTGAATGCGGCAAAGGCTATGTTGTTGCTGAACAAGGTAAAAAAAGCGAACATCAAGTTGGCTCTATCATGGTTGATACCGTATTTAGTCCAGTTAAAAAAGTATCTTACAAAGTTGAAAATGCTCGTGTTGGACAAATTACTGACTTTGATAAATTAATTTTAGAAATTGATACCAACGGTACAATAACTCCTCAAGATGCTCTTGGAGTTGCTGCAAAAATATTGCAAGATCAATTGCAAGTTTTTATTAATTTTGATGTTGCTAAAGCTGATATTCCAGTTCAAAAAGAAATTGAAATTGAGCCAGAATTTAATAAAAATTTACTCAAAACAATTGATGAATTAGAGCTTTCAGTAAGGTCTTACAATTGTTTAAAAAACGAAAATATCATTTATGTTGGCGATCTAGTTTCTAGATCTGAAGCTGAAATGCTAAAAACCGCTAATTTTGGCAGAAAATCACTAAATGAATTAAAAGAAAATCTTAAAGCTATGGGATTAGGCTTTGGTATGAAACTTACTAACTGGCCCCCAAAAAACTTAGATGATTTATTGAAAGTAAAAAACAAAGAATTTTAAGCATTAAAACAGGATCTAGCTTTTGAAAGAAAGCAAGCGCCATAAGATTGTGTAAACAATCTTAAAATAATATTGGAAATATAAATATGAATCACGGAATTAAAGGCAGAAAATTAAGTAGAAATACCGCTCACAGAAAAGCTCTGCTGCGCAATTTATCTCTTGCTCTACTTACTCACGAAATGATCAAAACCACCTTGCCTAAAGCAAAGGAATTAAGACCTTTTGTTGAAAAAATTATCACTATTGCAAAAACAGATACTCTTGCTAATCGTCGTTTAGCAATTTCAATTCTTGGTAATCAAGAAATTGCTGATAAATTATTTAAAGAAATTGGGCCAAAAGTTTCTAAAAGAAACGGTGGTTATACTAGAATTTTAAAATTTGGTTTTAGAACTGGTGATAAAGCTCCAATGGCACTTATGGAACTGGTTGACAGAACTCCAGCTGAAGAAAAAAAAGCAAAAAACTAGTTTAAACTTAAGATAAAGATAAATTGATAAAATTATGAAAAATGTACTTGAAAATTTTGCCAAAGAACAAGTGAGCAAAATTAAAGAATCTCGCAAATTTGATATTCCAGCTTTTAAAGTTGGAGATACAATTAATGTGAAATATAAAATCACCGAAGGTGGAACTACTCGTATTCAGGCTTTTAAAGGCGTTGTTCTTGCCAAAACTAAAAGTGAAGATAACTATAACGCAACTTTTACAGTTAGAAAAATTAGTAGCGGCGTTGGTGTGGAAAGAAAATTCCCATTATATTCACCTTTGCTTGCTGGAATTGAAGTTTTAAAACAAGGTGTGGTTAGAAGAGCAAAACTTTATTATCTTCGCAGCCTTACTGGTAAAGCTTCTAGAATTAAAGAAAAATTAGATTTCCTTACTACTGCTGGAGTAAATGAAAAGCTGGATGAAAATTCTTAATTTATTAAAAAGTTTATCCAATTACAACAAGGGTAGAGGCAAAATGCTTCTACCCTTTTTTGTGCTTATAGCATCCTGTAGTGCTGACCCATCTCACTATGGAAGAGTAGCCATGCATAATACTGCCAATAAAAACTCTTTTACCTTTTCGGTTAATGATGATTTTGATGAAATTGCACAAAAATCTAAACCAGACAAAAAAAATCCAAAAATAACTGAAGCTGAAGCAAGATTATTATCTGCAATTTTAAAACAGCAAAATTATTGTATAAATGATGGTAGCAATCCTAAATTCATCATCACTTCGCGTCAGGAAAAAATTTACGATATGACCTTCGCGCATTTAATTGAACAAAGCTATAAAGCGCGACCAATTACTCCTAGAATGTATTTTGGAGAATGTAAGAAAGATTAGCTATTACTAACTTTAATATTATATTTTTTACCCAAATATTCCTCAATTGCATCGCGATCTTCTGAACGCACTAAGGCGTCATAAAAAATAATTTCAGAGATATCTGCGTCAAGAACTTCTGCGGTGCTGACATGCCTTCCTATTTTAAGCGTCGGCAAAGTAAGTGAATTATTTGCGCTATCCGTTGTTGTTACCGTAGCTCCTCCAACTGAAGACCCTCCGCCATTTACATATATATTAAAACTTTGATTGTAAACTCTTGTTAAAGTCACGATATAGCTTGACCCAGAAGATACGGAGTAATTACCAACATTAAAAAATGTATTATAATCAGTTCTGGCAACAATATTCAATTTAGCTGAGGAGGTTACCTCGGCTCCAAATAGTGGCACTGAACTTGTGGTTCTATCAATAAAATAACCACTTCCAGATCTATAAGTTAGAACAACGAACATCGTCATGCTACCAAATTTATTATTATTAAACGCACTATCAACTGCTAAAAAGCGTATTGCGCTCGCTCCATTATTTGTAAATCTTAGAGTTGGAATATCGTTTAATCCTCTTGCAATATATGCTGGTCCACTGGTATTGGATGCCACAACTGATGAAGCATTAAATTTAACTAACGATTGTGGATTAGTGTCTTTCCATGTTGTAATCACAGAGCCATCTATCGTTTCAGAATCTGTAAAACTTTCACAGACGCGTAGTTTCATACCAAAAAGCCAAACCCTTAACTCCGGAAGCAACTGAATTATTAGTATGATTAGCCGCAACGGAATTTTTATAAGCAACTATCATTCTAGAACCATTTGTGACACCAGCGATTAATATGCCTATAATTAAGATTACCAATGAAAGCTCTATTAAAGAAAAGGCTTTACGACATTGTTTCATTTTTTAAGCGCCGTTATTTTGATAATATTTTTAGAGCTAATTTACAAACTATCAGCCCTATAAAGCTCTCTTATTTTAATCGCCTTAACAAAGCGCGAGAAAGAAAAAAGATAGCTATAAATCAAGCCATCAAATCCATAGATAAAATAGCGCCTAACAAAATAAGCTTTTAAGAAGGCTGTAATTGGCGTAAAAAAAACTTTAGCTAGTGAAGGACATTTTCCTTTTTTAAAGCTATCCTCAGCTTGCATTTGGGAGTAAGAATTGATTTTTTCAATCCAGTGAGAATATGACTTAAAAGATTGGTGATAAATAATATTTTTTAACTGACCAATGTCTTTAATATTATTCTTTAATAATACCGAATCATGCACTGTGCTGCTGCTAAAACCAGCGAATTCCAAATTATACAATCTTAACTGATTATAATAATAAGCGAATTTTTTTGGCTTAGTTTCGAAACGAAACTTATTGACTATTTTTACACGAAATCCGCATAGGTTTTCATGAGCTTTTTTAAGAAAAATTTCTCTGATTTCTAAAGCTAATTCTGGCGATATTTCTTCATCTGCATCAATGTTTAAAATCCAATTATTGCGGCATTGATTTTCACCAAAAACTTTTTGTTTTCCATAGCCATCCCACTTATTAAAAATAACTTTCGCACCTAAATCTTGCGCTATTTTGCAAGTTTCATCATCGCTGCCCGAATCAATAACCAGAATCTCATCTGGATTAATTTTTTGCGCCGCCTTTATTATTTGAGAAATGCGTTCAGCCTCATTTTTTGTAATAATAAAAATAGATAGTGGAATTTGTAAAAAATTATTCATAAATTAATTTGCTCTTTTGTAAGTATAAAAATATATTGAATCATTAATTTTGCACAATTTACAGTCAATCAAACTTTCGACATTTTTATGAAAAAAAATTCTAAAAAATTTACTTTTATTACAATTGCCGCAATAGCACTAGTCGGCTTTTCAGCGCTTATAGTTCATAATTACAAAACTAAAACTTCCTTTAAATATAAAACACAAACAGCTGAAGAATTAAAGCCAGCTGAAAATGCTCAAGACGCTGTAAGTGCGGCAGTTAACGAAGAAGCGGCTCTTAATGAAGCGCGCAAAAACAGTGATCTTTTAAAAATTTCTGATTCCGATATAGTTTTGGGCGATAAAAATGCGCCTGTAACCATGATTGAATATGCCTCGCTTTCTTGCCCTCACTGCGCCGCTTTTGCTAGCGAATCTTTTGATAAAATAAAAAGCGAATATATTGATAGCGGAAAAGTAAAATTTGTTTTTCGTAACTTTCCTCTAAACCAATCAGCTCTTGCAGCAGGAATGTTCAGCTTGTGCCAAGCGGAAGATAATAAAAATGAATTACCAGAAAAATATTTTTCTACAATTAAAATTTTATTTAAAACTCAAGATTCTTGGGCTTTTGATCCGAAATATGAAGATAAATTAGAAGCAATTGCAAAGCTTGAAGGAGTAAGTTCGGAAAGATTTAAATCTTGCATAGCTAATAAAAAATTACAGGAAAAAATTCTTTCTCTAAGAATGGAAACTTCGAAATCTTTACAAATAAAATCAACACCTAGCTTTTTTATTAATGGCGAGATTTCTGAAGGATATGTTGATTATTTAAGTTTAAAAAAAATTATTGATAAAAAACTTTTGGAAGTAAAAAAATAGTGACTGATAAAATTATTATAAAAGATTTATTTAAAAGTTTCGGTCCCAAAGATGTTTTGTCGGGCGTTAATTTACAGGTAAAAAAAGGCGAATCTTTGGTAATTCTTGGCGGCTCTGGAAGTGGAAAGTCAGTGTTGATTAAAATTATTGCCACCCTAATTGCACCAACATCTGGCAGCATCTTAATTGACGATAAAGAAATTTCAAACATAAGCACAAAAGATCGCGATAAATTAATGGAAAAATTTGGCTTTCTTTTTCAAGGTGGCGCCTTATTTGACTCGCTTTCAATTTGGGAAAATATTGCATTTCGTTTGCTTTATCACAAAAAAATGAACAAAAAAGATGCGAAAGAAATTGCACTACAAAAGCTTAAGGCCGTTGGCTTGAGCGAAAAAACTGCCAATCTTTTTCCCTCAGAACTTTCTGGAGGAATGCAAAAAAGAGCTTCTTTAGCTCGCGCTATTGCGGCAAATCCAGAAATTATTTTCTTTGATGAGCCTACAACTGGATTAGATCCAATCATGGCAGATGTTATTAACGACTTAATTATCGCCAATTCTAAAGAGCTCGGCGCCACCACAATCACCATTACCCACGACATGAATTCCGCACGCAAAATTGCTGATAAAATTGCCATGCTTTATGAGGGGAAAATAATTTGGTTTGGCAATGTAAAAGAGATGTATTCTTCAGGAAATGATTACCTAGATCAGTTCATTCATGGTCGCGCAGAAGGTCCAATTCAATTTTTAGTGAAGTAAAATAAATTTTCTAAATATAGAAAAATACCCTCTTCAACTTAATTAACGCTTCAAGTTAAAAAATAATTAAAAA
Source organism: Rickettsia typhi (assembly GCA_945902255.1). Taxonomy (GTDB): domain Bacteria; phylum Pseudomonadota; class Alphaproteobacteria; order Rickettsiales; family UBA1997; genus UBA2645. The sequence continues at coordinate 8,904 of CAMDMO010000030.1, forward strand.
GTTTCATTTTGAGATATGAGGCCAACCGATGCGGGCTTTATATTGCATAATTATTACGTAAATATATTATTTAACTCTATCTATAAACACCAACCATCCTTGACTAGCAAAGAGCCGAAGATGATGAGGATCGCTAGAACTTCATGGCTAATTGACGTTAAATATTCACTAATAATTTTTTAACATAGGTAGGCGAATGGCAGAGACTAATCCTGAAGATATTTTAACTCCATCTGAAGTTGATGCAACTGAAGGAGTAGTTTCAGAAAATAAAATAATACCTACAACGCCAGCAGTAGCGGAAGCTGCAACGGAAGTAACAAACGGTGATGAATTAGAAAACTTGGCAATAGTGCCCGCCGCCTCAGAAGAAGGCAGAAAAGAGAGGGGGGCTGATGAAGAGAGAGGAACTGATGAAAGCAAAAAAGTTGACAAAGAAGAAGCTGTTAAAGAAGCAAATAGCCAACAAAATAATCAACCCGCCGCCGGCATAAGCTTAGAAAGCTTCACTGCAGCGGCAAAGGCTATGGGACTAAATTTAGATAAAGGAGTCGACAATAAGGAAAACAATAAAATATTAAGAAATGCCTCAATCGCGGAAATAGGGGCATTGCTTGGAATAACTGACCCAGCTCAACTTAATGCTGAAGGCATAAATCAAGCTTACAAAAAAGCTGCTCGAGCACTTCATCCCGATAGAAATAAGGATAACACGGAAGGAGCTGCGATGGCTTTCAACCTCTTTTCCGGCGTAAGAAATTTTTTGGAAACAGAATTAGGAATATCAGCTTCTAAAGGCAACGATCCAGATCCTAAAGAGACAACTGAAAATACTAAGCAAGGTGGTAAACCTGCTACCAGCGCAAGTTTGCAAAGTTTTGTTTCGGCAGCAGAGGCTATGGGACTAAATTTAAATGAAGCCGACAGCGATAGAAATAAGGAAATATTAAAAGGTAAGTCCCTCGAAGAACTTGGTGCATTGGTTGGAGTAAGTAATCCAGATCAACTTGATGCCAAAGGAATAGGAGAAGCTTTTGAAAAAGCTAAGGAAGCATTTGATCCTAAGAATAATATCGGCAATGAGCAGATGGCAAGAGCTGCTGAACTTATTTTTTTTAGCGCTTTCGATGCTTTAACAGACGCTTTGGTGAAAGAGAGGGGGGCGGAAAAAGAGGTTGAAGAAGAAATGGAAGAAGAGGAAGAAGAGGAAGAAGAATTGGAAGAAGAAGTGGAAGAAGAGGTAGAAGAAGAGGTAGAAGAAGAAATGGAAGAAGAAATGGAAGAAGAAATGGAAGAAGAGGTAGAAGAAGAGAAAGAATCAGAGAAAAAGGAAGAAAAAGATGATAATGATAAAGAAGAGGAGGTAAATGAAGGACCAGAAGCGGATAGTCTTGAAGAGGGAGAGCAAAAAAAAGAAGGTATAGAAACTGAATTTCAAGCTCAAGCTATAGAACAACCAACAAATCCTAACCAGCCAATTTATTTAGGAGAAAAATCAGAAAGTCTATTTGCAAAACTTTTAAAAGCCTTGAAGAACCTTATTACCGCCCCATTTAAAGCTGTAATATCGCTTTTTGACACTCAAGATAAAGAAAATAAAAAACTTACACCAGAGCCATTACCAACATCCCAACATCGAGAAGAGGTGGTTGATAAAAAAATACCCAAAGATTTAATGCAAACTTTATCTGGATTGGGATTAGAAAATCACGAAGAAAAACACGGTAAAATCTCTAGCACCGCGCTTTCAAGTTATTCTCCTCCAAAAGAGCAGGAAGAAGGCGCGAGTCGTTGAAAGAAAATCGGTGAGAAAAATTATTTAACTAGTAAACTCATCATATTTCTCACTCAAAATTCTCGTAATTTTTCCAGCTTTTCCATCAAAAATAACTTTATCATTAACTTTAACCACTGGTCGAATAATCAAGCTAGAACTGGTTAAAAACACTTCTTTTGCTTCAATTAATTCATTGAGTCCAAATTTTCTTTCCTCAACTTTAATGTTATTTTCTTTTGCTATATTGATTAGGCGATCACGAGTAATTCCTCTTAACACCAAATTATCAGCATCTTTAGTGATTAAAACATCGTTTTTATCAACAATAAAAGCATTTGCAAAAGAGGCTTCGGTGACTATGCCATCACGCAAAAATATTACATCATTAAAACCTGAATCTTTAGCTTTTTGATTGATCAAGCTAGATGCTATTAGTGATATCGATTTAATATCACATCTCATCCATCTAATATCTTCATGAGTCATTGCACTAAAGCCTTGCTCAAACTCTTCTTTTGAAACTTTTTTCTGTGGCGAAACCGTTGCGTTAATAGTAGGTTTAATATCCTTAGGAAGACTTGGAAAACGCGCATGATGACCACGAGTTATATTGATATAACAAGTTCCTTCGGTCATTTTATTTTGCGCAAAAAGTTCAAATTGAATTTTTTTCAATTCTTCTTTAGTAAAATTATGCTCAATTCTTAATTCACGCAAACTGCGAAAGAAGCGCTCTATATGGGCATCGCCATCTATTAATTTACCATTTTTAAATAAGGTAACTTCATAGGCGCCATCTGCAAACTGAAAGCCACGATCTTCAATATGAATCAAACATTTTTCATGAGGAAGAAATTCTCCGTTTAAATAGCTAATTCTGGTCATTTTATTTTAAAATTGTTGTTCCTGCATATTTGGCACGATTGCCGAGATATTCTTCGATTCTAATTAACTCATTATATTTTGCAGTTCGATCAGACCTGCAAAGCGATCCGGTTTTAATTTGACCGGCATTGGTGGCAACCGCAATGTGTGCAATTGTAGTATCTTCAGTTTCACCAGAGCGATGGGAAATAATATTATTATAATTTGCTGATTTTGCTAAATTAATTGCTGCTAAAGTTTCAGTTAAAGAGCCAATTTGATTAAACTTAACCAATACCGCATTTGCCATATTTTCTTTGATTCCTTTTGCAATAATTTCAGGATTAGTTACAAATAAATCATCACCAACTAATTGAATTTTTTTACCCAAAACTTTAGTGATATTTTTCCAACCTTCATAATCATCTTCCGCGCAAGCATCTTCAATTGAAAAAATTGGATAATTATTTACTAATTCTTCGTAATAACGCACCAATTCTTCGCTGCTCAGCACTTTACCCTCACCTTCTAAATGATATTTTCCATCTTTGTAAAATTCGGTTGAGGCACAATCTAGAGCTAATAAAACCTCTTTTCCAAGTTGATAGCCAGCCTTAGTAACCGCTTTTGAAATATAATCTAGAGCTTCTTTTGCTGAGTTTAAATTTGGTGCAAAACCACCTTCATCACCAACATTGGTATTATGTCCATCATTTTTTAAAAGTGATTTTAAATGTTGAAAAATTTCTGCACCAATGCGAATTGCATCCTTGCAGGAATTAGCCGCAACCGGCATAATCATAAATTCTTGGATATCAATTTTATTATCCGCATGTTTGCCGCCATTAATAATATTCATCATTGGAACCGGCAAAACACGAGCTTCTTCTCCGCCTAAATATTTAAATAAAGGAACTTTTTTTGAAACTGCAGAAACTTTTGCAACAGCTAAAGAAACCGCTAAAATCGAGTTTGCACCAAGCTTTGATTTATTTTTTGTGCCATCCATTTCAATCATCATTTGATCAATTTCTTTTTGATGAAACGAATCAAAACCGATTAATTTTTCAGCGATATTTTTATTAATATTTTCCACCGCCTTTAATACGCCTTTGCCTAAAAATTTTGTTTTATCGCCATCGCGCAACTCATGAGCTTCTAAACTTCCAGTTGAAGCGCCGGAAGGAACGGCAGCAATTGCGTAAGATCCATCTTGTAAATGAATTTCAGCTTCTAGGGTTGGGAAACCTCTTGAGTCAAGAATTTCGCGCGCTTTAAGATTTGTGATTATTGTCATGAAATTTATTGATGTTTAAAGAAATAATAGGCAGTGTATGTGATATACCAAATCTAAATTCTATTGATACTTTTTTACGAAGGATTTTTGAGGAAAAATTAGAACTTCGAAAAGCCTTTGTATTAAATATACTAAGGCTTTGAGAAGTTTTAATTTTTACCAAAAAGACAAAGTAAAAAAGTATCAATAGAATTTAGATTTGGTATGTACCAAACCAAGTTTAAGAACCTATCTTAAAACCCTTGTCAATTTTTTCAATTTTTTTATGTTTTTACTTAGATTATTAATAATTGCGGTTTTGATATTTCTTGCAGTATCATTTTTTAATACCGCAAAAGACTATGTCTCTGATAACTCGGCACGCTATAAGGTTACTGGCGATTCGGCATTAAAATTTTGGAAATATAATAAAAAATAGTTAATTAATTTATGTGCGAGGGGTGCTGGGAACCCTACCTCTTTCTGGATCTTTAAGTATTCCACCTCCTGAAACTTTGGGGGATCTTGTTGGAAGTTTTACATCCTCCCCTTCTATTTTTAACATCGCATCCTCTTCTTCATCACTAAAAACTCTACCCCTTCCAGCTCCGGCAGCCGCATCTTTTGCAAATTTATCCACAACAGCAGAATCCCATCTTATACTCTCTTTTGTCTTCACTTTTGACGCAAGTTTTTCTTCCTCTAAAGCTACCCTCTCAACTTCTTCTTTCAATTTTATAAGTCTTAAATTTTTTCGCCCTATCAACTCTTCTTTTAAGGATTGCAAGGAAGGATCTTCCAATCCATCACCAGAATCTTCTACACCAGCCGAGCCTTCTGCAGCAAGTAATAAATCCGGCGAGTGACCATCCTTCACTCGCAACTCTCCTATCTCAGACTCAATTATTATTATTTCATACTCCAGTTGATTTTTGATAGATGGAATGCCATCTTCAGCACCCTCTTTTGCCCCCA
>CAMDMO010000031.1 GCA_945902255.1 Rickettsia typhi
ACCCCGTCGCATGACGGGGTCCATCATGAGTCATTAGAAAAAATTAATTATATAATCGCCGCCAAAAATATTTCTGCACTAAAAATTAACAATATAAATTTATCTCTCACTAGGGGTAAAAACTTAGGAATAATTGGCGAAAGCGGCTCAGGAAAATCAACGCTCGCACTTGCTTTATGCAATTTAATAAAAGCCCAAGGCGAAATAAAATTTTTTGATGAAAAAACTTGGAAAAAAGATGAAAAATATTTAAGAAAAAATATCCAAATTATTTTTCAAGATCCATTCTCAAGTCTTGATCCAAGAATGTTGGTGAAAGATATTATTGCTGAGGGTTTGATAATTCATAAAATAAAATATCAAGAAAAAGAAATTGATGAAATGCTGCAAAAGCTTGATTTAGATAGCTTTGTTAAAGATCGTTATCCTCACCAATTATCTGGTGGACAAAGGCAGAGAGTCGCAATTGCGCGCGCTTTAATTTTAAAGCCAAAAATTTTAATTTTAGATGAACCAACCTCAGCCCTTGATATATCTAGTCAGAATCAAATTATAAAATTATTAAAAGATCTGCAAAAAGAAATCGATATAACATATATTATCATTTCACATGATTTAGATGTGGTGAATAATATTGCGCATGAGGTTATGACTTTACACTCTTGATATTAAAAGCTCTAAAACTATAATGATCAAACTAAAAGGGGTCTGACCCCTTCTTCAATCAAAAGGGGTCAGACCCCTTTTTTAATTTATAAATTAATGAAAAAACCAGAATTGCTTTTACCAGCCGGAACTCTTGATCGCCTTAAAACCGCTATTTTATATGGCGCTGATGCGGTTTATTGTGGAACGCCAGATATGTCACTGCGTGTAAAATCTGGCTTTACTTTAGAAGATGTGGTTGAAGGTATTGAATTTGCACATAGTCGCGGAAAAAAAGTTTATTTAACGCTGAATCTTTTTTCGCATAATAAAGATATTGAGAAATTGCCGCAATTTATTGAAACGGTTAAAGCGGTGAAGCCTGACGGGTTGATTATTTCTGATCCTGGTGTTTTTCAATTTGTAAAAGAACATGCGCCAGATCTAGAATTGCATATTTCCACGCAAGCAAATGTATGTTCATGGCTTACTGTTGATTTTTGGGAAAAGCAAGGTGCAAGCCTAGTAGTTATGGCGCGCGAAGTTGCTTTTGAAGAGCTTGCAGAAATTAGAAAAAAATGTCCGAATATTAAAATTGAAACTTTTATACATGGTTCAATGTGTATGACTTATTCGGGAAGATGTTTGCTTTCAAATTTTATGGCAGAGCGCGGAGCTAACCAAGGAAGCTGTGCTCACTCTTGTCGCTGGGGTTATAAATTAAAAATAAAACTCAAAGATAATACCGAACATGAAATTGAAATTAACGAAAATAACAAAGATTTATTTGATTTTTTCTTAGAAGAAGAAGTTCGCCCAGGGCAGTTAATGCCTTTTGAAGAAGATGTTCATGGCTCTTACATTTTAAACTCTAAAGATTTGTGTTTATTACCAAAATTAGATGAATATATCAAGCTAGGTTTAGATTCTTTTAAAGTTGAAGGCAGAAATAAAACTGAATTTTATGCCGGTTCAGTTGCAAGAGTTTATCGTGCCGCAATTGATGATTATATGGCGAGCCCTCAAACTTGGCGCGCTGATGATTATATGGATGAAATTAACTCAATTGCCAATCGTGGCTATACTTTGGCGTTTCACGAAGGGCGCTTAACCAATTTGGCTCATGACTATGAAAGCACGGGCTCAACTTCTTTTTACGAATATGCGGGCAGGGTGATTGGATGGGAAGGTGACGATTTAATTTTTGAAGCCAAAAATCGCTTGGCCTCGGGCGATGTTTTAGAGTTTTTATCACCAAATATGCGTGAGCCAATTTTACTTAGAATGTATGAATTTAATATGGCTCGCAATGTTAGCGCGCCTCATGAGCCAAATTATAAAATCGTGGATGTTGTAAATGCTGGAATTAAGCCATTGGTAAAAATTCCCGCTTCTGCATTTCACTTAATAAATAAAGAAAAACTAAAAGAATTATTACCGCCATTTTCGCTAATAAGAAAAGAAAAACCGCTTGATGAATCTGATAAATTGAAAGTTGAATCACGCGAATTATCTCATCAATTAGAGGCCGGCGAAGTAAAAGAAATGAAATATGAAGCTAAACGCAAAAAATATTTTCAAGCGCTAGAAGTTGCCGACCCCGAAGTTGCGCCAAGAACTCCAAGAATTGGTAAAGAAGGATGTTGTGGTAAGAGTTGCAACGGTTGCTTAATTTTCTGGCATGACGAGAAATATGCGAAGGCAAGAGAGATTGCTAAGACTAAGAAAATTGGGGAGATGTTGTAACAAAATATTAACTCAATATTCGCTTTATGATAAAAATTTCAGATAAAAAACCTTTAATAATCGCAATTGACGGCCCATCAGCTTCAGGCAAGGGCACTTTAGCTAAAAAAATTGCTCGGCATTTTAATTTGGCATTTTTGAATACTGGCGCAATTTATCGTCTTGTGGCTTTTAGAGTGATTGAGCAAAAAATTGATCCGAATAATTTTGAGAATTTTATTCATAAATTAGTTGCAGATATTTCAGAAGATGATTTAGAAAATGAAGCTTTACACACTGAGTTTGTTGGCTCGACCGCTTCAATAATTGCTAAAAATTCAAAATTACGCGCTGCGCTTTTTGATTTTCAGAAAAATTTTATAGAAAAAAGTAAAAAAGAAAAAAATGGTTGCGTGCTTGATGGGCGCGATACTACGACAGTTATTTGTCCTGATGCTGATTATAAATTTTTTGTAACTGCTGATGTTGAAATTCGGGCTAAGCGCAGATTTGATCAGCTTAAAACCTCTTATGAAGAAATTTTATCACAGTTAAAAAAACGCGATGAAAATGATTTAAATCGAACAGATTCGCCACTTAAAATTGCCAAAGACGCAGTTGTAATTGACAATGGAAACCTTACAATTGAGAAAGGGTTCCAAAAAATTTTAGCGATTATTACAAAAAGGGGTCAGACCCCTTTTTAAACAAAAAAGGGGTCAGACCCCTTTTTATAAAAATTTTTAAAAAATGCAAAATTTACAAAAAATATCTCGTTGTTTAATTTCTGTATCAGATAAAACCGGAATTGTTGAACTGGCTAAATATCTAGCTTCAAAAGGTGTTGAAATAATTTCAACTGGTGGAACTTGCAAACTTTTAGCGCAAAATAAAATTGCCGTGAAAGATATTTCTGAATTTACAAAATTTCCAGAAATGATGGATGGCAGAGTTAAAACTTTACATCCCAATGTTCACGGGGCTTTGCTTGCAGTTCTTGATAATGCCGAGCATTTAAAATCAGCAAAAGAGCATGGAATTGAATCAATTGATTTGTTGATTGTGAATCTTTATCCATTTGTTGAAACGGTTGCAAAAACTTCTAATGAGGAAGAAATTATTGAAAATATTGATATTGGCGGGCCTGCAATGGTGCGCTCTGCTTCAAAAAACTTCGCTTATAAAACTGTCATCACTTCAGCTTTACAATATGAAAAATTAATTGCTGAAATCGAAAATAATAATGGCGCAACTTCTTTTGAATTTAGAAAGGAACTTGCTGCCGAAGCCTTCAGAGACATTGCAAAATATGATTTGGCGATATCGCAGTGGTTTAATAAAACAGATTTTTCGCTTACAGGGTCTCTAAAACAATCGCTGCGATATGGTGAAAATTCACATCAAAAAGCTGCAGTATATTCTTCTTCAGATATTGGAATTGTTAATGCTAAACAGCTGCAAGGAAAAGAGCTTAGTTACAATAATCTCAACGATTCCGACGCTGCCTATAATTTGGTTTTAGAATTTGAAAAACCAGCTTGCGCAATTATTAAACATGCAAATCCTTGTGGAACAGCAATTAGCAATAATTTGCTGGAAGCTTACAAACTAGCACTTTTCTCTGATTCAAAATCTGCCTTTGGTGGAATTGTGGCATTAAATGGAAAAATTGACGAAGCCTTGGCGTTAGAGCTTTCAAAGATGTTTTATGAAGTGATTATTGCTAAAGAAATTGATTTAAAAGCAAAAGAAATTTTAGCGGCAAAAAAGAATTTACGAGTGCTAATTCCTGATTTTAAAAAAACCACTCAAAGTCAGATAAAATCAATATCTGGAGGTTTTTTAATTCAAGATTTAGATCAAAAAACTATTACTAAAAATGATTTAAAATTAGTTTCAAAAAAATCAGCAAGTGAATTAGAAATTGAACAATTAATTTTTGCTATGTCGGTTTGTAAACACACTAAATCAAATGCCATTGTTGTGGTGCAAAACTTTCAAACCGTAGGCTTTGGAGCTGGTCAAACCAGCAGAGTTGACGCTTGCGAAATTGCTTGTAAAAAAGCATCAGAATTTTTTGATGGTGAAAAAAATACCAATAAAGCACAAGGTGGTTTTCTAGCATCTGATGCCTTCTTTCCATTTGCTGATAATATTGAAATTGCGGCCGCTTACGGAATTAAAGCAATAATTGCAACTGGTGGATCGGTGCGTGACGAAGAAGTAATCGCTAAGGCTGATGAAAAAGGAATCGCCCTTTATTTTATTGAGACTAGGCATTTTAAGCATTAGTGATGGTTTTTGGCACTAGTTTTTATTAATAATTAAGAGACCGGAATCACACTTCGACAAGCTTAGTGTGACATTGAGATCTGTTACAAGTAATACCAGCGCTGGGCGTGGTTTGTAACTGCGCCCACACTTTCATGCCTATTTTAAGCATTGCATGAAGTATGAGGGTGGAGTTACAAACTCCGCCCAGCTTAAGTGCTCATGGTAGGGAATCGGCAAATAAAGGAGTTGGAATTACGGTTTAAAAAGGGGTCTGACCCCTTTTGATGTCACAATTCACTTTTAACTCAAAGCTTCCAAAGCCTTTGCTTGTAATTTTTTATTCCCAACTGCCAACATTTTTGCGCCAGATTCTAATTTTAATTTATTTCCTTCCCAGTCAGATACAACTCCGCCCGCCATTTCAATGATTGGAATTAATGCGGCAAAATCATAAATTTTTAATCCAGGGTCAATTACAATATCAATAAAGCCTGAGGCTAGCATTGCATATAAATAGCAATCTCCGCCATAAACTACGCCACCATAATTTTGATATTTAGTTTTGCTGGTGATTTTTTGTAACTTTTTTTCGTCATTATTTTGGAAGAAAAAAGGGGAGGTGGTGCAAAGCACTGCATCTTTTAACTCAAGGCAGTTTTTTCGGCTCTCAATTTTTTTGCCATTAAGCAAAGAGCTATCGCCATCAACGCCAATCCAGCGCTCACAAGTAATTGGCTGATTCATAATTCCTAAAACTGATTTTCCTCTGTGAGATAAAGCAATCAATGTTCCAAAGGTTGGGCGACCAATTATAAAAGATGAAGTGCCATCGATTGGGTCAAGAATCCAGATAAATTCTGCTTCCAAATTATAATTACCAAATTCTTCACCAATAATTCCATGATTTGGATAGTTTTTTTGAATTTCGGCGCGCAAAACTTCCTCAATTTCACGATCTGCTTTAGTTACAGGGCTTTCATCTTCTTTAATAATTTCACCATTTGGCAGGCGAAAATATTTTTTAGTAATTATCGCCGATAAATCAGCTAAATGATTGGCAAAATTTATTATTTCTTGATTTAGCATTTTTTAAGTGAAAGTTATTTTGTAAATTCTAATCTCTGTTTTTAGATTACTCTAATGCCATTTCGAATAAAAAATTAAATGATCTTAGAGCAGATTCTTTAAGTTCAAACTCTAACCTAAAATCTTTTAAAAATGAAAGAAAGAATCGCAATAATTGCTGGTTTTAGATCGCCAATGACCAAAGCTGGTGGTGCATTAAAAAATGTCACCGCTCACGATTTAGGTGCGCGAATTGTTAAAGAGGTTGTAATTAGATCAAAAATTGATCCAAACAAAATTGATGAAGTGATTATTGGTAATGTGGCACAGCCAGCAGAGGCCGCTAATATTGCTCGTGTAATTGCGCTTAAAGCCGATTTACCAGAGAGAATTCCTGCTTTCACAGTTCACAGAAATTGTGCTTCTGGAATGGAGGCGATGACAAGTGCCACTTCTAAAATTTTAAATGGCGAAGCTGAAATTATTTTAGCTGGTGGTGTTGAATCTATGAGTAACATTCCGCTTTTTTTCAATAAAAAAATGACGGCGTTTTTTACTAATTTATCTAAAGCAAAAACTTTCGGACAAAAATTCTCAACAATTTTAACTTTTAGACCAGATTTCTTAACGCCAGTAGTTGGCTTGGTTCAAGGTTTAACCGATCCAATTTCTGGATTAATCATGGGTTGCACCGCAGAAAATATTGCAAAAGATTTTGTTATTACCAGAAGTCAGCAAGATGAATTTTCACTTAGAAGCCATCAACGCGCCGAAACGGCAATTGCAAAAGGAATTTTTAAAGAAGAAATCATCCCAGTTTTTAACAATGATGAGAAAAATTCTTTAATGATTGAAGAAGATGAAGGTGTGCGTAAGGGTCAAAAAATTGAAGATCTTGCAAAATTAAAACCATATTTTGAAAAAGTTACAGGAACAGTAACGGTTGGAAATTCTTCACAAATTACTGATGGTGCAGCTTTTGCAATTTTAATGCGTGAATCAAAAGCTAAAGAACTAGGTTTAGAGGTTTTAGGATATATTCGCGAATTTGCTTATGCTGGTTTAGATCCTTCTCGCATGGGCTTGGGACCAGTTTTTGCTTCAGTAAAAGCATTTGAAAAATCTGGGCTAACTTTGCAAGATATGGAATTAATTGAATTGAATGAGGCTTTCGCCGCTCAAGTAATTGGCTGTCAGAGAGCATTCGCTTCAGATGAATTCTGTCAAAAACATTTTGGAAGAAATGCTTTTGGTGAAATTAGTGATGATATTTTAAATGTGAATGGCGGTGGCGTTGCCTTAGGTCATCCAGTTGGAATGTCTGGTGCTAGAATTGTAATTCACTTGCTTCGCGAATTAAGAAGACGCGGAAAAAACCGCGGTCTTGCAAGCTTATGTATTGGCGGCGGGCAAGGCGGTGCAGTTATTGTGGAAGTAAATTAGTTTTGCGACAGTCTTAAATAAACTTAATCAAATATTTTATGAATATCGAAAAAATTTCTATCGGAAAAGACGCTCCTAATCAAGTTAATGTTATCATTGAAGTGCCAATGAATGCTGATCCTGTAAAATATGAAATGGATAAAGATTCTGGCGCAATTTTTGTTGATCGCTTCATTGCAACTCCAATGTATTATCCATGTAATTACGGCTTTGTTCCTCATACTTTATCAGATGATGGCGATCCTTGTGATGTGTTGGTGGTTTCAGATTTTGCAGTAGTTCCTGGAGCTGTAATTTCAGTTAAACCAGTTGGCGTTTTGATTATGGAAGATGAAAAAGGCATGGATGAAAAAATTATCGCCGTTCCTGCAAAAAAATTAAATTCACAATTTGAAGCGGTTGAGTCTTATAAAGAATTGCCAGAATCTTTAATCAACAAAATCAAACATTTCTTCGAGCATTACAAAGATTTAGAAAAAGGAAAATGGGTGAAGGTTAAAGGTTTTGAAGATGCTGCTAAAGCTAGGGAACTGATTCAAGAAGGAATTGATAGAGCAAAAAAATAATTTTTATAAGTGGATGACTAAACTTCATCCACTTTTTTTCCAGCAATTTTTTCTTTTAAAACTGCATTAACTTTTTGTAAAACTAGATTTTCCGCCGCTTTTGATAATTCATTTTGAGCTAATAAAATAGCGTCTCTAGAAGTTTTTTCTGTAATTAGCTTTTCTAGGTTTTCTAATTTTTCTGTGATTATTTTTCTTTCATTTTCATCAATTACATTTGCAGAATTTTTTAAATCATTTTTAATAATAACCGCATCTTGATTTGCTTCCGTTGCCGCTTCTATTAGTAAGCGATTTTCAATATCTATTTGTGAATTTTTTAATGAATCAAGTAACATCTTTTTGATTTCATTTTCTTCCAAAGAATAAGTTGGTCTAACTTCAATTTCTTGTTTTACTTTAGTAATTTTTTCTTCTGCAGTTACGGTTAATAATCCATCGGCATCAACCCTAAATGTAACCTGAACCCTTGCCAAACCTGCTTTCATTGGTGGAATTTCTTTAATTTCAAAATTAGCAAGACTTCTGCAATCAGATGCTAATTCTCTCTCGCCTTGCACAATATGAAATTTCATACCAGTTTGATTATCGGCATAAGTAGTAAATTCTTTACTGTAAGCTGTTGGAATTGTTGAGTTACGATGAATAATTTTCTCAGTAATGCCACCCATCATTTCAATTCCAAGTGAAAGCGCAGTTACATCAAGCAATAAATTATTGCCATGGCCAGATAAGTTATGAGCCTGCCAAGCGGCGCCAATAGCAACTACACGGTCCGGATCAAGATTGGTTAAGATTTTTTCTTGGCCAAAAATTTCAGCAAGTTTTTTTCTAACCAAAGGAATGCGAGTTGAACCACCGACCAATATTATACCTTTGATTTGAGAGGCTTCTAGCTCTAAGTCATCTAATAGATTTGTTGTAAGTTTAATAGTTTTGTTAATTTTTTCTGAGATAAGATCTTCAAAATCTTCTATTTCCATTGTCGCAATGTCAGCTAAAAAGGGGTCTGACCCCTTTTTGGAAGGGGTCTGACCCCTTTTTGATTCTTCGCTTAATTTTTCTTTAATTTTTCTTGCTTCGCTTAAACTTAAATGTGGAAATTTTTCAACAATCATCGCATCAAAATCATCGCCACCTAAATGATTATCTCCCGCAACTCCTAAAACTTTAAAAACCCCTTTTTGCATTTTTAAAATTGAGACATCAAAAGTTCCGCCACCTAAATCATATACGCAATATAATCCTTCTGAAGAATTTTCTAAGCCATAAGCAAGAGCTGCGGCAGTTGGCTCATTAACAAGTCTAACAACTTCTAAATCAGCTAAATTAGCTGCTAATTTTGTGGCATTTTTTGCCGCTTCATCAAAATAAGCAGGAACCGTAATTACAGCTTTATGTATTTTTGTATTTAAGTTTTTTTCAGCAATATTTTTCAAATGTTTTAAAATTTCTGCTGAAATTTCTTCGGGTCTTATTTTTCTATCGCCAATAATTATTCTTAGGGTTTTTTCATCAGCAATTTTAAAAGAAAAATTTTCGCTTATCAAATCTTGAAAATTTTTCCCCATTAGTCTTTTTATTGAAGAAATGTTGATTTTATCTTTCATTAAAAAACCAACACCATCAACGCTTCCGGAGCTATTATAATTTACAATTGAAGGAATAACATTATTGCCATTTTCATCCGCCAAGACCCTAGCTTTGTCATTTTCAATAATTGCCACAAGTGAATTAGTGGTGCCCAAATCAATGCCAATGATTATTTCGTCAACAGCTTGATCTTCTTTATTTTGTCCTGGTTCGGTAATTTGCAATAAGGCCATTAAAATTTTAACCCAGGTATTCCAGCTGTCGCTGCACCAGCTGCAGTTGCGCCAGCTGTTGTTGCACTAGGCACTCTTGATTCTTTGGACATACTCTGCTCTAGCTTTAATATTGTAGCTTCCATTGAGTGCTCCAATTCTTTAATGTGTCTTTCTAGTAATAGGATTCTATCTTTATTTATTTGGTCTAATAGCAAAGAATCTTCAACCACCTTAAGTAAACCATCTTTTGTTTCTTCTAATTTCCTACCTAGAATTGCTACAGATCCCTGCAATTTAACTTCTCTTTTTCTAGCCTCAGAAGCCTGCTTTTCTAAATCAGCAACTCTTTGCTTCAAGGCGATATTTTCCTCTTTCGAATCCGCCTCATCTTTCGCATCTCCAGTCATTTTTTCAAGCTCTTCTTTTACATAAGAAGTAAACTGTTCTGCACTTTTTTTGGCTCCAGAAGATCCTCTCATAATTATTTATATTTTAGTTATTTTAGCAAAGCGCTATTAAATTATTTTTTTTCTAAACTTTAAATCTTGAAGAGATTTTTTTAAATATTTTGCTTTAATTAAAAATTGTGCCGCAAGATCGATTTCGATGTTTTTAAGGCATTTTGCACTTAAAGCAATTAAAAATTTAATTTCAGAATTTAATTTTTCTTCAAGACCTTTAATTTCATTTTTGTTGGAAATTTCTGAAATCTTTTCTTGTAATTCCAGAACTTGTTCTAGGGTTTTGTGATCGACATTACTGGCTTTTTCATTCTTTAAAATATCGATACCTTTTAGCTCCAAGATATAACAAGCGCGTAAAAAATCATCCGCTAAAACTTTATAGGCTTCGTTAATTTCAATTGACTTTGAAATGTCATTAAACCCTGATTTATCTGGATGAAATTGATTTTGAAATTCGAGATATTTTTTTTCTAACTCGTCTAAATTAATAGAAAATTTTTGTGGAAGAGAGAAAATTTCAAAAAAATTGCTCATACTTTAAAAGACTCTCCACAGCCGCAACGCCCTTTTTCATTAGGGTTAACAAAGTCAAAACCAGAATTTAATTCATCGGTTTTAAAAATCATTTCGCTACCAATTAAAAACATCGAAACTTTTGGATCGATGAAAACGCTGATTCCATCGCGCGTTACTACATCATCAAATTTGGAAATATTTTTATCTTTTATTGCATATTCAATTGTGTAGCTCATTCCAGAGCAGCCTCGAGTTCGCACGCTAACCTTAATGCCTTCGCAAGGTTCAGCGCGAGCGTTTAGAAGTTCATTAATTTGTGTAAATGCACTATCGGTAATTTTTAAATAATCGACGATTGCATTTCCTGTATTTGAAAATTTTAAATCCATTTTTATTCGCTTTTCTTTTTCTTATAATCTTCGATCGCCGCTTTAATCGCCTCTTCAGCCAAAACCGAACAGTGAATTTTTACGGGAGGAAGAGATAATTCTGAGGCAATTTCTTTGTTAGTAATTTTTGCTGCCTCATCAATTTTTTGACCTTTAATCCATTCGGTTGCAAGTGAGCTAGAAGCAATAGCAGAGCCGCATCCAAAGGTTTTAAATTTTGCATCAGTTATAATTCCATCATCAGAAACTTGAATTTGTAATTTCATAACGTCACCACAAGCTGGCGCGCCAACAAGTCCAGTTCCAATATTTTTTTCCTCTTTTCCAAAAGAACCCACATTTTGTGGATTTTCATAGTGATTTAAAAGTTTTTGCGAATATGCCATAAATTTCCTTAGTTAAATTTTAATGCGATTTCCAGTTAATTGATTTTATATCAATACCTTCTTGAATCATTTCCCACAAAGGGCTTAATTCGCGAAGTTTGTGAGTTTTTTCTTGAATTAATTTTATCGCAAAATCAATTTCTTCTTCAGTTGTAAAGCGTCCAATTCCAAAGCGAATTGAAGTGTGAGCTAATTCATCTTCAACGCCTAAACTATGCAATACATAAGATGGCTCTAAGGATGAAGAAGTGCAGGCGGATCCGGAAGAAACAGCTAAATTTTTAATTGCCATAATCATTGATTCACCTTCTATTCCAGCAAAACTAAAATTTAAATTTCCGGCATATCTTTTTTCCTTGTCGCCATTTAAATAGACACAAGTGGTTTCCATTATGCCTTTTGCAAGTTTGTCGCTTAGTTTTTTTATGTGGATTGAATCCTTTTCCATTTCGTTTTTAGCAATTTCTGCTGCTTTTCCAAGTCCAACAACTAGCGGAGTTGGAGCCGTGCCAGATCTGATTCCACGCTCTTGTCCGCCGCCAGAAAAAATTGGTTTAATGCGAACTCTTGGTTTGCGTCTTATATAAATTGCGCCAATTCCTTTTGGACCATAAATTTTATGACCAGAAATGCTCATCAAATCAATATTCATCGCTTCTACATCTAAAGGAATTTTTCCGAAAGCTTGAGCGGCATCAGTGTGAAAAAATACTCCTTTTTTACGACATAGAGCGCCAATTTCTTTGATTGGTTGAATCACGCCAATTTCATTATTGACCGACATTATTGAAACTATGCAGGTTTTATCGGTAATTGCTTTTTCTAAAATATTTAAATCAATCAAGCCATTTTTTTGTACTGGTAAAAATGTAACGCTAAATCCTTCTTGCTCTAAATCACGCGCCGAATTAATTACGCATTTATGTTCGGTTGAAATGGTAATAATGTGATTTTTTTGTGCGCCGTAAAATCTTGCCACACCTTTAATGGCAAGGTTATTTGATTCAGTTGCGCCAGAAGTAAAAAATATTTCCTTTGCATCTGCGTTAATTAAATCAGCAACTTGTTTGCGGGCAATTTCAACTAACTCTTCGGCTTTCCAACCAAATGAATGTGTGCGCGAATGAGGGTTGCCAAAATCTTCTTTCATAGATTTTACAACCGCATCAATAACACGCGGATCCATTGGAGTTGTAGATTGATAATCTAAATAAACTGGTAATTTTATTGTCATTTTATTTTTTATTTCTTTTATAAAATTCACTCCAAACTTGGATAAATTTTTTCACTTCATTAATATTATTTTCAAAACCCAAGCTAACTCGAATTGCGCTATTTGAAAATTCCGACCCAACTTGCATTGCTTTTAAAACTCTTGATTCAATTAGACTGCCAGAAGAGCAGGCGGCTCCAGCACTTACAAGAATTCCATTTAAATCAAAATTAATTAATTGAGTTTGGTTATCGGCGTTCTTAAGCGCAATATAGCTTGTATTTGGCAATCTTGCAATGCTCTTGGAAAAAATAATAACATCATCTCCAGCGATTTCTTGAATTTCACTTTCAAGAAAATCACGAAGTTTTGTTACCTCATTATAATTTGAAATTTTACTTTTCGCCAATTTGCAAGCTTCGCCAAATCCAGCAATTGCGGCGATATTAAGCGTTCCCGATCTTTTTGATTTTTCTTGTTTTCCACCATAAATTAAAGGTTTTATATCTAAGCCTTTTCTCATTAAAAGTGCTGCGGCTCCCTGCGGGCCATTAAATTTATGCGCAGAAACCGAGGCAAAATCTATATTTAATTTTTCTAAATCAACTTCAATTTTGCCAACCCCCTGAACAATATCGCAATGAATTAAGCCACCTTTTTGATGGGTTAATTTGGCAATTTTTTCTATTTCTTGAATTGCGCCAGTTTCATTATTAGCTAGCATTACTGAAACTAAGAATTTTTGATTAGAAGCAGTTTCAATTTTTTCTTCAAGATCAGTAAAATTGATTAATCCATTTGCCAAAACTTCAATTTCAATAATTTTCTTATTTTCAGGGCGACAATTATAGACTGAAACATGTTCAATCTTTGAAAATAAAATTAAATCAACATCAAGGCCGAAAAATGTTGTGTTATTTGCTTCTGTAGCAGAGCTGGT